>NZ_JAKDJU010000312.1 GCF_030453725.1 Brevibacterium picturae | reverse complement strand
CCCCTCCGCCCGGGACGCAGCCGGTGGGTCGGTTACCCGGGGTAAACACTGCGGGCGCCGACTGTGCACCTGGGGGCGCCCGAATGTGTCCGCGAGGAGGGTCGCCTACCTGAGGCGGTACTCTGCCTTCTGCGGATCCGTTCCCAACTCTGGTCGGTGCTGAGCAACTGCGTGGTCGCCCGGTTCCACTTGGCCACCTGGTTCCACCTCGACGCTGACCGTGCTCAATCGCTGAGGACTGTGCCCATCGGCCGGTGCCGAGTCCGGCGAAGGGTTCACGACGCCTCGGCTCGGACCACCCATATCGTCACCGTAGACAGCTTCACCGCGAGCCACCATGCCGGCGACGTCGGAGAGTTTGAGCTGCGGCAGGAAGCAGGCGAGGACGAAGGCGACGAGGAACACCGGCACCATGTACCAGAACGACGGTGCCAGAGCATCCGCGTAGGCATTGACGACCAGATCGTGGATGGGCCCGGGCAGCGAGGACACGGACTCCGGGGTCAGCGAATCGGTGCTCGTACCGCCGGCGGCAGCGGCACCGCCGGGTGCCTGCGACATGGCGTCGCCGACCTTGTCGGCCAGCCGGGAGGTGAAGATCGACCCGAACAGCGCCGTGCCCACCGAGGCACCGATCTCGCGGAAGTAGTTGTTCGTCGAGGTCGCGGTGCCCACCATCTCCGGGGCCACGGAGTTCTGGATGACGAGGACGATGATCTGCATGACCAGACCGAGGCCGAAGCCCATGGTGAAGATCATGCAGCCGATGAGGACCATCGAGGTATCGGCCGTCATGGTCGTCATCCACGCCAACGCCAGACCGGCAATGAGCGTGCCGAAGAGCGGGTAGATCTTGTACTTGCCGGTCTTCGACACGATGAAGCCCGAGACGATCGAGGTCAGCATGACGCCGGCCATCATCGGGAGCATGAGCAGCCCGGAACCTGTCACATCCGTACCGGATGCCATCTGCATGAACGTCGGGAGGAATGCCATCGCCGAGAACATGCCCAGGCCCAGCAGCAGGCCGATGACCGTCGAGAGGACGAAGGTCCGGTTCTTGAACAGGGTGATCGGGATGATCGGGTTGCTGACCTTGGACTCGACGTAGACGAAGAGGAGCGCCGAGACGACGGTGCCGATGATCAGGGAGATGATGGTCGGCGAGTTCCAGTCGTAGTCGTGGCCGCCCCAGCTGGTCACGAGGATCAGCTGGGAGGTCGCTGCCATCATGAAGATGATGCCGAGGACATCGACCTTCTTCTCGGACTTGTGGCTCGGGAGCTTGAGCGCGAAGAGGGCGATGAAGAAGGCGATGATACCGATGGGAACATTGACCCAGAAGCACCAGCGCCAGTCCATGTGCTGGGTGAAGAATCCGCCCAGGACCGGTCCGAGCACACTGGAGATCGCGAACAGTCCGCCCAGCGGTCCCATGTACTTGCCGCGCTCGCTGGCGGGGATGATGTCGGCGATGATGGCCTGTGACAGGATCATCAGACCGCCGCCGCCCAGTCCTTGGAAGCCGCGCCAGGCGATGAGCTCCCAGAAGTTCTGCGACATGCCGGATCCGAATGAGCCGACGACGAAGATCGCGATCGCGATGAGGAAGATGACCTTCCTGCCCCACATATCGCCGAACTTTCCGTACAGCGGCATGACGATGGTCATCGCCAGCAGGTAGATGGTGACCAGCCAGGCCTGATGCTCGACGCCGTCGAGTTCGCCCACGATCGTCGGCATGGCAGTCGATACGATCGTCTGGTCCAGGGTCGCCAGGAACATGGCGGCCATGAGCGCGGAGAAGATCAGCACGATCGTCTTCTTGGTCAAGACGATCGGTGCCTTCTCGGCAGTTTCGGGTGCTGCACTCATGCGGATTCCTCCTCAAAGATGTCTCGCAGTTCGTCGAACAGTTCCGCGATGACCGGGGCGGGGTCGCCCTCGGCCTTGCGCAGGCGCATGAACGTCGCCTTGATGGACATCATTGCCAGCGCGGCCAGGGCCTCGGCCCGCGCGGAGACCGACA
>NZ_JAKDJU010000311.1 GCF_030453725.1 Brevibacterium picturae | reverse complement strand
GCCCAACCGCACCCGAGACCAGCAGACTGGTGGAACTTCGGCAGCGAAGTCGATGTCAGCAGTGAAGGAAGGACCCGCCATGAGCATCACCCAGAACGGAACCTCGACCCGCTCGGTGCATTCGGGCGCCACCCCTGAATCGCACACCGGTTCGGTCGTCGCCCCGATCTTCCAGACGTCGACCTTCATGATGGACACTCCCGGTCAGACTCGTGCCGGCTTCGACTACGCGCGCACCGGCACCCCGAATCGCAGCGACCTCGAGCAGGTGCTGTGCGAACTGGAGAACGCGAGCTTCGCGGCGGCGGTGAACTCGGGGACTTCTGCCGAGGTCGCGGTCTTCTCCGCACTTCTGAGTCCCGGCGATGAGGTCATCATTCCCCGCGACATCTACGGCGGCACCTACCGACTGCTGGTCAACGAGTACGAGCGCTGGGGTGTGGGCGTCCGCACCGTCGACCTCACCGACACGGAGGCGCTGGCCGCCGCGATCTCGGCCAAGACCGCGATCGTGTGGGTCGAGACCCCGAGCAATCCCGGTCTCGACGTCGTCGACATTGCGGAGACGGCCAAGCTGGCCCATGCCAACAACGCGATCCTCGCCGTCGACTCCACCTTCGCCACGCCCATTCTCCAACGCCCGATCGAACTCGGCGCGGACGTCGTCATCCATTCGACGACGAAGTTCATCAACGGCCATTCCGATGTCATCGGCGGTGCGGTCCTCGCCGGTGACGGCACCACCTGTCCCCGTGCCGCCGAGGTTGTCGAACGTCTCGACTCCCACCTCGCATCCGTGGGGTTGGGCATCGCTCCGTTCGACGCGTGGCTGACCCGTCGCGGCATCAAGACGCTGCCGGTGCGGATGGCCAAGCACTGCGAGAACGCGCAGGCCGTAGCCGAATGGCTGGAGAGCCGTCCCGAGATCGCCGAGGTGTACTACCCCGGGTTGTCATCTCACCCAGGACATGAGATCGCGAAGAAGCAGATGAGCGGATTCGGGGGAGTCGTGTCATTTCGCACCGACACCGAGGCGCGTGCCCTGTCGCTGGTTCAGAGCACCGAACTCATCACCCTGGCCGAATCACTCGGCGGGGTCGAATCCCTCATCGACCATCCGGCGACCATGACCCACCTGGCAGTCGCAGACTGCGAGCTCAGTGTCTCGCCGACATTCATCCGGCTGTCCCTGGGCATCGAAGACATCGCCGACATCCTCGCCGACCTCGAGTCCGCGCTCGCCGCGACGGTGCAGGCTCCTGACCGCGAGAGTTCGGATGCGGAGACATCGGGCGTGGAGGCGCCGGTTGCGGACCCCTCACCGGCAGCTCCTAAGCACCCTGTTGCAACGGTATGAATAGCGATCGACGGTGCCGCGCGCCGTGCTAACCGTAGCGTGTGGAAGCGCGGGTAGGAATCGGTGCTGACGGTGTGTGGTGCGAAGGTCGGCATAGCGCGTAACGGTGCGGCAGTGGTGTGAAACGTGTGCTCGGTCACCGGTGATGGGGGAAAACCCGACGCTGGGTCGGCGGTCAACGTGCTGTTGGCAGATCGTTGACTCCCGTAGCGTAATTGCTATGAGTGAGAACACCCCGAAGAACCCGCAGGAATCGGAGCCGCAGGACACCGATTCTCCGGAGCCGCAGGACACCGATTCTCCGGAGTCGCAGACGCCGGATGAGGAGAAGTCCATCGGCGCCGAGGCGATCGTCAACGCACCACCGACCGCCGAGATCTCCGAAGCTTCGGCCAGCGGACCCGACGATGGCTCGAGCGACGATGTCGTCCGGGCGCCCTTGGCGACGGAAGCCGGGGAGTTCCGGACGTCTCCGATGGATCTGAACGTTCCGTTCAGTGCCGGCACCGGCCAGGAGCACGGATCAGCTCAGGCTCAGCACCCGTCGGCGACCGAGTATCCGACGCAGCAGTACACGCGGCCCTATCCCCAAACCTCCGTGATGAATGCGAACTCCTCACAGGTATCACCCGAGCAGGAGCAGTCGCGCCAGCGCCCCCAGCCCCACCCGAA
>NZ_JAKDJU010000087.1 GCF_030453725.1 Brevibacterium picturae | reverse complement strand
CAGAAGTTCGAATGGTTCGTACCTGGTGGTTCGGGCCAGGGAGGCCAGGGAGACGATGAGCGAGAAGACCCGCAGGATCGCCGATGCCCTCGATGCGCGCATCCTGCTCGAGCTCGTGCGGCAGCCGCGATCCACGGTCGCCGGCCTTGCACAACGACTGCAGGTGGCAAGGAACACCGCTCAGGCGCGACTCACACGCCTGGAGGACGAGGGCCTGCATTCGTTCGACCACAGGGTCGACACCGCAGGCCTCGGCTATCCCCTCAGAGCGCACGTCCTGGCCAACCTCAAGCAGCGCAAGCTCGACCAGGTGGGAGCCGAGCTCGCCCGAATCCCGGAGGTCCTCGAGGTCATCGGGGTCTCGGGCACAGCAGACACCATGATTCAGGTCGTCGCCCGGGACACCGACGATCTGTACCGCATCGCCGGGCGAATCCTCTCGATCCCCGGCGTCAAACGCACACGTACGCTGGTGTCGATGAAGCAGATGGTGGAATATCGGGTGACTCCGCTGCTGCGCCGTACGATTGCGAAGCGCTGAAGTTCTCACGCAGCAGGTGAACGTCGCACACCGACGGGGACAGATCTCACCCACTTCGACTCATTCCGGCGATAATCGTCCTCAGACGTGTCGAATCGACGTGCACGCGGTCGTCTCAATGATGAGCGACCGAAACGCGATCGCACCCGGAGATGAATGGACGCTCTGGGCATCGGATTCGGACTGCCGGATCGCACCGAGCTCGAAGCTCGTCTTCCCAGCATCCATGAGGCGATCTACGGCGCCTTCGCCATCGAGCTGACCACCGACTCTGCCGAGCGTGCCTCCCTCGGGGGCTCAGTCCCATCTCATTGCTCCGCACTCTCACTGAGCACAGTTTCAATAGGTCAGCACCTACTGTATAGTCAGCGTATGCTGACTATTGCTTCTCGCGTCGACGTGATGAACCGTCTGGGACGAGCCATGGCCGATCCGACTCGCTCACGAATTCTGCTTTCGCTGCTGGAGTCTCCCGGATACCCGGCACAACTCGCCCGTGACCTGGATCTGACTCGCACGAATGTCTCGAACCATCTCTCCTGTCTGCGCGGATGCGGGATCGTCGCCGCCGAAGCAGAAGGACGCCAGACCAGGTACGAGATCTCCGATCCTCACATCAGCGCTGCACTGAGTTCCCTGCTCGATGTCACACTCGCCGTCGATGAGAATGCTCCCTGTCTCAACCCTTCCTGCACCGTGCCCGGATGCTGCGAGACCGCACCCGTCGATGACAACGCCGGGAAGGCCAACGTATGAACGCTTCAGCGACAGCACCACCACGGGTCCTGGTCCTGCGTCGCCGCATCAGAATCGTCGTGGCGATCACCATCACCTGGAACGTCATCGAAGCCATCGTGGCCCTCATCGCAGGCGGGGCTGCGTCGTCGGCGGCCCTGATCGGCTTCGGCCTCGACTCAATCGTCGAGGTCCTCTCTGCAGCAGCCGTGGCCTGGCAGTTCGCTGCACCCGATCCCGAGCGGAGGGAGAAGACGGCCCTGCGCGTGATCGCCGTGTCCTTCTTCGCACTCGCAATCTACGTCAGCGTCGATGCGATCGCTTCCCTGGCCGGTCTGCGCGATCCGGAGCATTCGGCCGTCGGCATCGTCATCGCCGCCCTGAGTCTTCTCGTCATGCCCTTCCTCAGCTGGTTCGAACGTCGCACGGGTCGTGAACTGGGATCCGCCTCGGCGGTGGCAGATTCCAAACAGACCCTGATCTGCACGTATCTCTCCGCCGCCCTGCTGGCAGGATTGCTGCTCAACAGCATTCTCGGTTGGGCCTGGGCGGACTCCGTTGCCGCCCTCGTCATCGCTGTCTTCGCCACCCGAGAGGGAATCGAGGCATGGCGCGGGGATGCCTGCTGCGCGGCGCCGGTATCTGCGCTGACCGGCGAGCGCGAGGCTGACGCCTGCACCGACGACCACTGCCAGCACTGACCCCAAGGTCGGTACAGTGCAGCCGGCAAGGCCTCGGGTCGGTGCAACTGGAAAGCTCCTCGCAGACACGAAAGCCTTCCACCCTGACCCTGTTGTCTGCCCTCGGCCCGAATGCGGAGGAGTTGGGGCTATCGTCCTGATTGTGCGGGAAGAGAATGTCGGTTTCTGCGTCAGGAATCTACATTCTCTTCCCGCACAATCTCATTGCACGTCTGACTTGCACGTCTGACCAGGATCACCCGGCTCCGAGCCGCTGCAGCCCGAAGAGGCTCCCGCACGCACCCGCCCGCACGCACGCGCACCCGCAGACACGAAACAGCCCTCCACCTTGGCCCCGAAGGGTCCCGGTGAAGGGCTGTTGTCCGCTGTGCGCGAGGGGGGACTTGAACCCCCACGACCTTGCGATCACTGGCACCTGAAGCCAGCGCGTCTACCAATTCCGCCACTCGCGCGAACAAGAGAAAACTCTAGCATCGCAACCGGCAATCATAAAACCGAGACGATCGGAAACGCCCGAAACGTGTCGACGTTCACATTCCTTGTCTTCACTGCCGCCCACTTTCGTGACTCACCACTCATTTCCCATGACATCAGTGCTCGTGAGAGGCTCATGGAGTACTCAGCCCTCCTGCCTAAGCTGGACGACTGCCGGGAATCCGAACAGACCTCGGCCCCGAAATGCCCAGTGACGTGAGTTGAGAGCTTCACCGCGTTAGGATTGGGTGTTGGTGTCTCCGTCTCGGTGTCCTTTTCCGGGGCCGGGTGCACCGAAACAGACCCGCTCGGACACACAGTCCGGGCTGGTGGCGAACGGTTCGTCACGCGCACGACACCTGGATGAGGAGGTGCCATGGGGATTCTCGATCGTTTCGAGAAGGGATTGGAGAATGTCGTCAACGGCGCCTTCGCCAAAGCGTTCCGCTCACAGGTGGAACCGGTCGAATTGGCCGGATCTCTGCGACGCGAAGCCGATAACAAGGCCGCAGTGGTCTCGCGCGGACGAACACTGACCGCCAACCACTACAGCATCGAGCTCTCTCCCACGGACTTCGACCGCCTCTCGGGCCTCGAGAACGAACTCCGCTCCGACCTGCGACAGGTCATCGGCGATCACGCGGTCGAACAGGCCTACAGCTTCGTCGGTCCCGTCTCCGTCGAATTCGTCGAAGCCGACGACCTCGACACCGGGATGTACCGTGTCGTCTCCAGCACTCAGCGACCCGATGGATCTCCCGCAGCCCAACCGGCCAATCGCGGCGGCTACGATCCGGTCTCGCGGTCACACAACATCGTGGGCGAAGGACAGGCGAACTCCGGCTCCCGTCCGGTTCCTCCCAGACGCACTCCCGAACCGGCAGCCGCGAGCAGACCGCCTTCGGCGCCGGTGCGACAGGCGACTCCAGCCCGAGCCCGTACGATCGCCGCGAGCGTGATCATCCACGGACAGACCTACGACCTGCGTCAGGGCACGAACGTCTTCGGCCGTTCCTCGTCCAGCTCCGACTACGTCATCGACGACCCCGGCGTCTCCCGTCGGCACTTCGAGATCACCGTCGAACGCGATCATGCGGTCGCGGGCGACCTCGGATCAACCAACGGAACCCTTCTGCGCGGACGCAAGCTCACCTCGGCGAACCTCTCCGACGGTGACGTCCTCATGGCCGGAGACGCAGAGGTCCGCTACCACGAGATCGAGCAGGATGCCCAGTGAGCGAGTTCACCGTCACCGTCTTCCGGTTCGCCTTCTTCATCATCCTCTGGCTCTTCGTCTTCGGCGTCGCCGGCGTCCTGCGCCGCGACATCTTCGGCGCCAAGAAAGGGCCCCGGAAATCCCGCCGAGGCGGCAAAGCCTCCCGTAACTCAGCGCCGACTCCGGCACCGAGCAGACCAGCGCCGGCACCGGCGCCCGCCCCAGCACGGCCACAGGCTCATCCGGGCTCCGTCCGGGTCACCGCCGGGCCCTTGGCCGGCACCTTGATCACACTTTCCGGGGCACCCGTGACCTTCGGGCGCGCACCGGACAACACGATCGTCATCAGCGATGACTTCGCCTCCAGCCACCATGCGCGAATTGTGGCCGCCAACGGCTCCTGGGTCCTCGAGGACCTCGGCTCGACGAACGGCACGATCGTCGACGGCTCACCCATGCATTCGCCGATCAGCCTGCGGATCGGCACCCAGATCACCATCGGCCATACGACGCTGGAGACCCAATCGTGACGACCGAAGGTACGATCACCCTCCGCTCAGCAGCCCGGTCTCACACCGGGCTGGTGCGTAAGAACAACCAGGATTCCGGCTATGCGGGTCCGAATTTCTTGCTCATCGCTGACGGAATGGGCGGTCACGCAGGCGGTGACGTCGCCTCGGCGATCACGGTCTCCCGTCTGGCCGACCTCGATCGTGAACCCAACGGCGAGGACGCTCTGGAGATTCTGCGCACCTCGATCCTCGAGGCCAACGACCGCATCTGCCGCGGTGTCGCCGAACAGCCCGAACTCGCCGGCATGGGCACCACCGTCACCGCCCTGCTGCGGGCTCCGGGCAATCGCTTCGCCCTGGCCCACATCGGCGACTCCCGCGGCTACGTGCTGCGCGACGGCGAACTGCAGACCGTCACCCACGACCACACCTTCGTCCAGATGCTCGTCGACGAAGGCCGCATCACCCCTGATGAGGCGGAGACCCACCCACAGCGGTCGGTCGTCATGAAGGTCCTCGGCGACGTCGGCGCCTCCCCCGATCTCGACCTCACCCTCCGCGAAGCCCACGTCGGTGATCGCTGGATGCTCTGCTCGGACGGGCTCACAGGCTTCGCCGACGTCGACGACATCGCACGCCTCCTCACCGACGTCTCCGACCCCGATGAATGCTGCCGCCAACTCATCGACCTGGCCCTGGCCGGCGGCGGTGCCGACAACGTCACTGTCGTCATCGGCGACGTGCTCGAGGGCACCGTCGACACCGTGCAGGGCAGCTCGGTCGGCTCCGTCCACGTCAACCCCCAGTACGCGGCGATCGGCGCGAACACCGACGCTGAGGAGGCCCCCGCCGAGACACAACCCCACTACGGCGACGGTGACCTCCCCACCGACACCGTGCCCCTGCAGTCGGTGTCCGACTCCGATAGGCAGGAGCCCACCGCCGAGGTGATCCCGCCCTCACAGCGCACAGCCACGGCGACATCCGACAGGGACGAACCCACAGAGGAGGATGACCTCGACGCTGACGACGACGAGGTCGAAAAACGGTCCTACCTGGGCTGGATCATCGCCGCCATCGTCATCATCGCGATCGCTGTGGGCGGATTCTTCGCCTACAACTACATGAACAACCACTACTACCTGACGAACCTCGACGGGAAAGTCACCCTCTACCGGGGCCTCGACACGACTCTGGGACCCATCGAACTCAGCCAGCTCGAGGACACCACCGACATCGAAGTCGGCACCCTCAACAGCTTCTCGCAGGACCGTCTGCGCAGCTCCATCCAAGCCGATTCCCGCGACGAGGCCGATCGCATCATCGAGAATCTGCGTCAGGAAGCGGAGCGGTCGGGCGGAGTCTCGGGCAATGTCCAGGACGCCACGAATCCCAGCGATCCCGCGCCATCGCCACCGAGCTCTCGAACGGTCGATCCCAGTGATGCCATCACTGAGGAGTCTCAGTGATGTCCGAGAACCCCAACCAAGCCGCGCGGCCACGACCTTATCGCTTGGCTGAACTCGGCCTGCTCATCCTCGCCATCGCCGTGGCCACGAGCGCCTATGCCCTCGTGGGACTCGGCGTCGAGGACACGATCCCCGCCAATGTCTACCAGTACGCGGCATGGTTGGCCGCACTCGGCCTCATCATCCACATCGTCGTGTGGTGGAAGGCCAAGTACGCCGACCCCGTCCTCGTCCCGATCGCGGTCCTGCTCAACGGCCTGGGCCTGGCGATGATCTACCGGGTCGACCTCGGCCGGGACGAGTACCAGAACAGCGGAATGTCACAGCTGATCTGGATGACGCTGGGCGTAGCCCTGGCCGTGGGCATCATCGTCTTCCTGGGTGACCACAGGTGGCTGCGCCGCTACACCTTCGTCTCCGGGTTCGCTGCGCTCATCTTCCTCATGCTCCCGCTGATTCCGGGCCTGGGCAAGACGGTCAACGGTGCGCGCATCTGGATCGGCGTCGGCCCGATGTCCTTCCAGCCCGGTGAGATCGCGAAGATCCTGCTGGCCATCTTCTTCGCCGGCTACCTCGTGTCCTACCGTGACCAGTTGGTTCTGGCCGGGCCGAAGATCCTCGGCATCCGGTTCCCGCGTCTGCGTGACTTCGGTCCGATCGTCATCGCCTGGGTGGCCAGCGTCGGAATCCTCGTCTTCGAGAAGGACCTGGGCACGTCGCTGCTCTTCTTCGGCCTCTTCGTCGCCATGCTCTACGTCGCGACCAGCAAGGTCTCATGGATCATCCTCGGCCTCGGCTTCTTCGCAGCCGGCGCGGTCGCCGCGACCTTCGTCTTCAGTCACGTCCAACAGCGTGTGTCCGGTTGGCTCAATGCGCTCACCGCCGAGGAATACAACAAAACCCCCGGTGGTTCATACCAGCTGGTTCAGGGTCTGTTCGGCATGTCCAACGGTGGTCTGACCGGAACCGGGTTCGGCGAGGGCCGACCCAATATGGTCCCCTATGCGGAATCCGACTTCATCTACGCCAGCCTCGGCGAAGAGCTGGGCATGGCCGGACTCTTCGTCATCCTGCTCTGCTACCTGTTCATCTTCCAGCGCGGCATCAAGACCGCCCAGCAGCTGCGCGACGGATTCGGCACCCTGCTGGCCACCGGCCTGAGCTTCACGATCGCCCTGCAGGTCTTCGTCGTCGTCGGCGGCGTCACCCGACTCATCCCGCTCACGGGTCTGACCACACCGTTCCTCGCCCAAGGCGGGTCATCACTGATCGCGAACTGGATGATCATCGCCCTGCTCCTGCGCATCTCCGACAATGCGAGACGACCGGTGGAGGAATTCCACACCGGTGTCCTCAAGATCACGGAGGATCCGGACGAGCGCACCGCCTCGGCGCGGGAAGCCGGGAACCGCAACGACACGAAACGTGTCGAGGGCTCAGACGAAGCACCGACGACCAACCTCGGCGCGGCCGATCTCGATTCCACCGGGCCCGATGAGGCCCCCACAACCAACCTGGGCACGACCGGAGGTGGACGATGAAGAAATCACTGACACACATCTCCGTCGTCGGGTTCGTCATGTTCGCGCTTCTGTTCGGCTCCACCAGCTGGGTGCAGTTCGTCACCGCCGACTCATTGAACAGCAACCCGCTCAACAACCGTCGGATCCTCGACCAGCTGGCTCGTGATCGCGGGCCGATCCTCGTCGACGGTGAGAAGATCGCCTACTCCGAACCCGTCGACGACAAGTACAAGTACCAGCGCAAGTACGGTTCGGAAGGCCTCAACCCCCGCGCCTATGCCTCGATGACCGGGTACTACTCCATCGTCTCGGGGGCCTCCGGCTTGGAGCGGGCGACCGGGGACTACCTCTCCGGCGACTCCGACGCCCTGTTCTACGACAAGGTCGGCAGCCTCATCACCGGCGAGCAGCCTCGCGGAGCGGCCGTGGAGCTCACGATCGACCCCGAGGTCCAGCAGGCCGCGTGGGATGGTTTGGGCAACCAGAACGGTGCGGCCGTCGCGATCGATCCGAAGACCGGCAAGGTACTCGCCATGGCCTCGACGCCGGGATGGGATCCCAATCCCATCGCCAGCCACGACGCGGGCGAGGCTCAGGATGCCTTCGAGAAACTCAACAATGCCGAAGACAATCCGGCCTACAACCGGGCCATCGGCGGCAACCTCTACCCACCCGGCTCGACGTTCAAGGTCCTCGTGGCCGCGGCCGCCCTGGAATCCGGCGACTACCAGCCCGACTCGACCCTGAACGGTCCGGCTGAGCTCGACCTGCCGCAGACCACCTCCACGATCGGCAACTCCCATCCGGGTGCCTGCCGCAACGGCGGAAGCCCGTCCCTGGCCGATTCGCTGGCCGAATCCTGCAACACCTCCTTCGCCTCACTCGGCATGGACCTGGGCGAGGACGCGATCAAGGAGCAGGCGGAGAAGTTCGGGTTCGGCCAGGACATGGAGATTCCGCTCAAGGTCAGCCCGTCCACGTTCCCCGATGACCTCAACCCGCCCCAGCTGGCACAGGCCTCGCTGGGTCAGTACGAGGTCCGGTCCACGCCGATGCAGATGGCGATGATGACGGCGGGGATCGCGAACGGCGGAAAGATGATGAAGCCCCAGCTCGTCGACCGGGTCCTCAATGCGAACACGCTTGAGCCCATCAAGGAGAACCGTCCGCAGGAGAAGTCGCGCCCCGTTTCGGGCAAGACCGCCGATCAGCTGACCACGATGATGGAAGGCGTGGTCGAGGACGGCACCGCCTCGGTGGCCAAGATGGACGGTACGAAGGTCGCGGCGAAGACCGGTACCGCACAGCACGGCCCGGGTGCGGCTCCGCACGCCTGGTTCATTTCATTCGCCCCGGCCGATGATCCGAAGGTCGCAGTTGCGGTCGTCGTGGAGAACGGCGGAAACGCGGGCAACGAAGCTTATGGAGCGACGGTCGCAGGACCGATCGCCAAGAACATGATGGAAGCGGTGGTCGAAGAATGAGACCCGTCGAAGGCACCCTGTTGGGCAACCGATACAAACTCACCTCTCGCATCGCCGTCGGCGGCATGGGTGAGGTCTGGAAGGGCATGGACTCCGTGCTCGGCCGTGAGGTCGCGGCCAAGATCCTCAAGGACGAGTACCTCTCAGACTCCACGTTCCTCGCCCGGTTCCGCGCCGAGGCGCAGAACATGGGCCGCGTCTCCGATCCGGGCATCGCCGGGGTCTTCGACTACGGTGACGAAGAGGGCTCTCCCTATCTCGTCATGGAGTATGTCCCCGGTGAGGCGCTGTCTGCGATCATCGAACGCAGCGCACCCCTGTCCGAGGCCGATACGCTGAGCATCGTCTCCCAGTCCGCGCAGGCTCTGGGTGCGGCGCATAAGGCCGGGGTCATCCACCGTGACGTCAAACCCGGCAACATCCTCATGACCCCGGACTTCCGGGTCAAGATCACGGACTTCGGCATCGCCCGCGTCACGGATCAGGCTCCTCTGACGAAGACCGGGCAGGTCATGGGCACCGCCCAGTACTTGGCGCCCGAACAGGCCACCGGCAAGGGCTCGGGGCCCGGCTCCGATCTCTACGCCTTGGGCATCATCGCCTATGAAGCACTGGCGGGGCAGCGTCCGTTCACCGGTGACTCGCAGGTCGCGATCGCCATCGCCCAGGTCAACCAGCAGCATCCGCCGCTGCCGGACACGGTCTCAGAACCACTGCGCCGCCTCGTCGACTGCCTGCTCGAGAAGAAGCCCGACCGCAGGCCTTCGGATGCCGTGGCTGTGTCTCGAGCGGCCGATGCGCTCTCCGCCGGCGATGTGGCCGGTGCCGAGGAGATCCTTCCGCAGATGCGTTTGGGCAATGCCGCCTCCGAGGCGCTGACCCAGGTCTTCAACAATCCCGATCCCGTGCCGACGACGAAGGCGATGCCGGTCACGGCGTCGAACGACGAGACCCGCGTCTACCCGGGTGCCGCAGCCGCAGGTGCGGCCGGTGCCGGAGCGGCAGGTGCCGCCAATGGCAGCGAACTCGACGCGGACAACGCCGAGGACAAGAATCTCGACGAGAAGCAGTCGAAGAAGGGCCGCGCCCTCATCTGGATCCTGGCAATCATCGCACTCATCGCCGTCGGTTCTCTGCTGTGGTTCTTCCTCGGCGGGGGCAACGGCGAACCCGAACCGTCACCAAGCACCAGCCAGGCCACGACCTCCGAGACGGCGACGACCGTCGAGATCGACAAGAACGACTACATCGGACTCAGCGAATCCTCGGCGGTTCAGAACCTCGAACAACAGGGCCTCGAGGCCGATACCCGTAACATCGAGTCCTCCCGCGCTGCGGGCACGGTCGCCGATGTGGGCGAGGGCGACAATGGCTACACCTTCGAAGAGGGCGACACGGTCACGCTCTACATCTCCACGGGCCCGGCCGAAGAGCCGGTGGAGACCGAGGAGCCGACGAACGAACCGAGCCCGACGGAAACCAGCGGTGACAACGGCTCGAGTTCCGACAACGGTTCCAGTTCCGACAACGGCGACGAGAACAGCAACTCGAACGACACCGGCACCGCGAATGCCGACAATGGTTCGGGCAGCGACCAGAACGGGAGCGACCAGGACGCCGGTGACCAAAGCGGCTCGAATCAGGACACTGGAGATCAGAACGGTACCGACCAGGACAGCGGCGACACGAACGGCAATGACGCGAACGGTTCGGATTCTGGCACCGATACGGACACCGGTTCGGATCAGGACACCGGTGGCCCGGACCCGACCGGCGGCGGCAGCGGTCCGAGTGCAGGCGAGAACTTGGATGAGTCGATCTTTGGCTGACATCATGCGCTGAGAAGACGAGTAATCTACTTGACATGCGGAGTACTTTCCCACGACGTGGGTGAACCAAGCGGAGGACCAGAATGAATGAACCCAAGGTGCTGTCGGGGCGGTACGAAGTTCGTGCGCTCCTCGGCCGTGGGGGCATGGCAGAAGTCCATGAAGGCGTCGACAACCGATTGGGTCGTCGCGTTGCGATCAAGCTTCTGCGGTCCGATCTCGCTCGTGATCCCTCGTTCCACACCCGCCTCAAGCGCGAGGCTCAGTCCGCGGCAGGGCTGAACCATCCGGGCATCGTCGCCGTCTACGATTCGGGTGAAGAGGACTTCGTCGAGACCGGTGGCTCCACCGTCTCCGTGCCCTTCATCGTCATGGAGTACGTCGAGGGCCAGACGCTGCGCGAGGTGCTCAACGAACACGGCACTCTGACCATCGATGAGGCACTCAACGTCGTCGCCGGTGTGCTCGCTCCGCTCGAGTACTCTCACCGCAACGGCATCGTCCACCGCGACATCAAGCCCGCCAACGTCATGCTCACCCCCGAGGGTGACATCAAGGTCATGGACTTCGGCATCGCCCGGGCACTCAAGGACAACAGCGGCCTGACGCAGACCCAGTCGGTCGTGGGCACCGCCCAGTACCTGTCCCCCGAGCAGGCCCGCGGTGAGGTCGTCGACGCTCGTTCCGACCTGTACTCGACCGCCTGCCTGCTCTACGAACTCCTCGTCGGCAGACCTCCGTTCGTCGGCGATTCGCAGTTGGCGGTCGCCTATCAGCATGTGGGTGAGACCCCGCAGCCGCCGAGCTTCTACAATCCCAACGTTCCCCCCGAAGTCGACCGGCTCCTCATGCACTCCCTGCTCAAGGATCGCGATGAGCGCTACCAGGATGCCTATATCTTCCGCGAGGACGTCCTCGCGGCCCGTGACGCTCGCCCCCTGAGCTTCGACGACGACGTGGATCGCACTCAGGCGTTCCCGATGGCAGGGGCCATGATGGGTCCCCCGCAGTACGCTCAGGACCCCGAGGTGGACCCCGAAACGGGTGCCGTATCGACGATCATGGCCAAGCAGGACGAAGCGCCCCCGCCGAGGCGCTCGCGCGCCTGGATCTGGATCGGCAGCATCTTCGTGCTCTTGGCTCTGGCCGCCATCGCACTGTGGGTCTACGAGATCAACAAACCACCGGACATCATCCAGGTCGAGGTCACGGACGTGGCCGATATGGACGCCAATGAGGCGGAATCCGCCCTCATCCAACAAGGCCTGAGAGTCGACCGCGATGAGGCCTACAGCGAGGACGTCGACGAGGGCAAAGCCATCAAGACCGACCCTCCCGGCGGTCAACGCGTAGAGCAGGACAGCGTCGTCAAGCTGATCATCTCCTCCGGTCCCGAGAGTGTCGAGGTTCCCGATGTCTCCGGCAAAGCGGAGGAGGACGCCCGCAAGATCCTCAACGACGGCAAGCTACAGGCGGGCACGCACATCTCCCAGAACTCTCCGGACGTGGAGAAGGGCGTCGTCATCGAGACGAAGCCGGGCAGCGGCTCCGAGGTGGATGTGGACTCGAACGTCGACCTCGTCGTGTCCTCGGGCATGGTCGAAGTCCCCGACGTGACAGGAAAGACCGCGAAGGAAGCCTGCAAGATCCTCGAGGGCGACGACTACCAGCTGGAGTGCAAGACCGAAGAGGTCGAGACCGCCGATGAGGAAGCGAAGAAGGTCTTCGAACAGTCATCGACCGCCGGCAGCGACGTCAAGCAGGGCTCGGAGATCACCGTCATGGTGGCCAAGAAGCCGCCGGAACCCTCTCCGTCCATCCCGTCGGTTCCAGGAGGAGTACCCACCTCACCGAGTGATGACGGTGGCAGCGACGACAACGACAATGACAACGACAACAACGGCGGCAACAACGGCGGCAACAACGGCAACAACGGCAACAACGACGACGGAAATAACAACGGCCAGGACGACGACAACGCCATCGGCGGCGGAGACAGCTGGTTCAACGGCTACTCCAGCGCCGGCTGAATCGACAGCCAAAGTGGGCAACCGGTGAACGGCACCCTCAGGACAGAGTGAGTCCTCAGGACAGGGTCAGGAAGAGGTCCGTGCGCAGATCTGCCGGGTCCATGTCGGGGTTCGGATCGGTCACGTAGACCTCGAAGAAGGGCAGGCCCGGGTGGTGGCCGGCGTCGACCGCCTCGTTCAGGAACGCCGCCCAGGCCTCTGCCAGACCGTCGTAGCCGCCGAGGTGGGACCGAGCTGCGATCGATCCTCCTGGCAGCTGAG
>NZ_JAKDJU010000310.1 GCF_030453725.1 Brevibacterium picturae | reverse complement strand
GGGAATCCGACCAGGCCGAGTACAGGAATCCGGCCAGCCCGAGTCCGGGCCTCCTGCCCCTGGTTGACCCGAGTCCGGGCGCAGTGGGTGGCACAATGGCCCCATGCCCAAAGATCAGCGTGCCACAATGTCAGGAGGACTGACAGGGCCA
The DNA here is from genome assembly GCF_030453725.1 of Brevibacterium picturae. Taxonomy (GTDB): domain Bacteria; phylum Actinomycetota; class Actinomycetes; order Actinomycetales; family Brevibacteriaceae; genus Brevibacterium; species Brevibacterium sandarakinum_A. Next base: position 1,926 of record NZ_JAKDJU010000310.1, on the reverse strand, counting down.
GTGGCACGTGTGAGCCGACGAATGAAGTTCGGCGTCGCCGGACGCATCATGTTCGCGAACTCGATCATGCTCGTGGGCATCATGGTGCTGACCACGAGTCTCCTCTACATCCAACTCTCGCAACTGAACCAGAAACGCGAACAGGACCTGCTGCGCTCTGCCGCCGACAACATGTCGATCTCGCTCAGCCTCGTGGGGTCCGAGGAGACCGAGGCTGCCGACTTCATCGACCCCGGTTCACAGGACGACGTCGAGACTATGCTCGACAACGTCGTGAGCGAATACGACTTCGATGTGGCCGCGGTCGTCCCGATCGACTACCTGGCCACGCCGCCGTCCTTGGGCTCATCGAACCGCCAGGAGCGCAACGAATCGAAGATCGTGTCCTCGAACTCGGGAGACGTCCCCGATGACTCCGTCGATCAGCTCGCCATGGCCATCGATGGTTCGCAGGTCGCCGACGGTGAGTCCATCGTCCGTTTCCTCGACGACGGCGGCCCCGGCGGCGGCACGCTCTACGTCATCAGTCCGGTCTTCGCGAAGCACCTCGGCGTCGATGACATCGGTCCCAACACCGCTGTCGGTGCCGTCATCGTCGGCAACTCAGCCGATTCGGTGCGGGAGGGCTTCATGGCCCAGAGCAAATGGCTCATCGGCATCGCCATCACCACTCTCCTCCTGGGCATCGCCTCCTCCTGGGCGACCTCCCGCGGCCTGCGCCGGGTCACCGGCGACTACGGCGCCACCGAGCTGCGCAGCATGCTCGAGTTCTACTCCTCGGTGCTCAAGGCCGTGTCGGAAGGACTCCTGCTCGTCGACCGTTCGGCGGGCATCGTCCTCATCAACGCCGACGCGCGCGAACTCCTGGGACTGCCCGCCACCGGCGATGACTCGACGGGCGAGCAGATCTCAGCCACCGACGACCCCGTCCGGGCGACCTCACCGATCGGCGGCATCGCACTGCGCGACCTCAACCTGCCCGATGCCCTCATCGACCTGCTCTCCTCCGGCCGGTGGGCCCGTGATGAGATCCACTACACCGACGACCGGGTGCTCGTCGTCAACCAGCAGCCCACCGACGCCGCCAGCGACACCTGGGTCGTGACGATGCGCGACCACACCGAACTCGCCGAACTCTCCGGAGAACTCGTCTCCGTGCGATCGTTCTCCGACTCCCTGCGCGCCCAGACCCATGAATACGCGAACCGGCTCCACATGGTCGTCTCCCTGCTGGAAACCGGGCACACCGATGAGGCTATCGACTTCGCCGCCAAGGACCTCGACGACCTCAACCGGGTCACCGGTGACGGCCAGATGAGCTTCGACCACCCCGTGCTCTCGGCCCTGCTGCTGTCGAAGATCGCCCAAGCCGCCGAGGTGGGCATCGACATGACGGTCGATACAGCGGGACTCACCGGCCGCCTCGGCGGGGATGATCGTGACCTGGCGACCATCCTCGGCAACCTCATCGACAACGCATTCGACGCCCTGAGCAGGCATGATGTTCTGCCCGAGGACAAGCGTGTGCATGTGCACCTGAGCGGGTCCGGCGGCGCTGGCGGCTTCTCGATCGAAGTCAGCGACGACGGCCCGGGCATCGACGAGGAATACGTCGACGCGATCTTCGAACGTGGGTGGTCGACCAAGCACGATGGCGTTGAGATCGACAAGGGACTCGGCAGGCAGGAGACGGGCACCCGCGGGGTCGGACTGTCTCTGGTCGTCCAGGCCATCCGCCGCCTCGGCGGGGCCGTCGACGTGCAGGGCCGCGGTGAGGACGGCGACGACTTCAAGGGTGCCGTGCTCACGGTGTGGCTGCCCGACGCTGCTCCCACTGACTCTGACGGGCTCGGCCAGGCGAGAGGGTATCCCTCGGCCGGCGCGCCGTCGGCGAGCCAGCCGCCGTCGGGCAACCCGCCCACGGGC
>NZ_JAKDJU010000309.1 GCF_030453725.1 Brevibacterium picturae | reverse complement strand
CTAGTTATCGGACAGCATTCCCAGGCACTTATCGGACAGTCTCGGTACCGACTTATCTGACACCGACATCGGCACAGGCTTCCCGAACACATTCTGGAAGCATGACCAAACGCAGCTCTCACTCCGGCCGCCCACCGCAGCCGGGCCACAGACGTCGACGACCCGGATGCCTCGCTGTGAGGCAACGGGGTCGTCGACGTGTTTGGCCGCTGGCGGCCGGGTGAGAACTTCAGCGTCTCGCCGAAGATCGCTCCACCCGACTCACACCGACTCTCGACTCATGCGGTCTCGGACTTGTACTTGTCCTCGATTGCGCGGCCGACCTCTTCATCGATGTTGCGCCAGTACTTGAAGACGTTGGTCAGCACAGGCTCTTCCACGCCATCCTTCAGAGCACCGACGACCGTTTCGATGAGGCCCTGGCGCTCCTCTTCGGAGTAGACCTCGCGAACCAGGGTGTGCGCCTGGCCGAAGTCATCATCCTCTGAGTGCAGAGTGGCGGCCCTGCGGACCAGCTCACCGTCGGATTCCCAACGGTTCTCGATCGGTCCCTCTTCCGTCTGATACGGACGACCGTAGGAGTTGGGCGCATAGTTCGGAGCATCACCTGAGTGGTGGTACTCCATCTGACCTTCCTTGTCGTAGGAATTGGTCTTCGTGACGGGCGCATTGACCGGCAGCTGGTTGAAGTTCGTGCCGATGCGGTTCCGCTGTGCATCGGGGTACGAGAAGACACGGCTCATGAGCATCTTGTCCGGCGAGATCCCGGTGCCCGGCACGATGTTCGAGGGGCTGAAAGCGGCCTGCTCGATCTGGGCGAAGTGGTTCGACGGGTTCTTGTTGAGGGTGAACCTGCCGATCTCCATGAGCGGGTAGTCCTTCTTCGACCAGGTCTTGGTCAGGTCGAAGGGGTTGAAGCGGTAGGTCTTCGCTTCCTCGTAGGGCATGATCTGGACGTAGACGGTCCAGGACGGGTAGTCGCCCCGCTCGATTGCGTCGAACAGGTCGCGACGGTGCATGTCCGCGTCCTCGCCGGCCATCTTGCCAGCCTCTTCGTTCGACATGTTCTCCACACCCTGGTCGGTGTGGAAATGGTACTGGACCCAGAACCGCTCGCCCTCTGCATTGGCCCACATGTAGGTGTGCGAGGAGTACCCATTCATGTTCCGCCAGGTCTTCGGCAGTCCCCGAGGTCCCATGAGGTAGCTGACCTGGTGTGCTGATTCCGGCGAGAGCGACCAGAAGTCCCACTGCATGTTGTTGCTGCGCAGACCCGAATCCGGTGTGCGCTTCTGCGAGTGGATGAAATCGGGGAACTTCATCGGGTCACGGACGAAGAAGATGGGAGTGTTGTTGCCCACCATGTCGAAGTTTCCGTCTTCGGTGTAGAACTTCAGCGCGAAACCGCGCACGTCGCGCCAGGAGTCAGGTGAGCCGAGCTCACCGGCAACGGTGGAGAACCGTGAGAGCATCGGGGTCTTGACGCCCTTCTGCAGGAACTTCGCCCGAGTGTACTTGGAGACATCTGCAGTGATCTCGAGTTCGCCGAAGGCACCGGAGCCCTTGGCGTGGGGGCTGCGCTCAGGGACGCGTTCACGGTCGAACCGAGCCAGCTTCTCAACAAGTGCAGTGTCGTGGAGGAGGAGTGGGCCGTCGGGGCCGACGCTCAGCGAATGGGCGTCGGACTCTCGTGGGGTACCTGACTCGGTTGTCGAGGGCTTCGTGCCGTCGAATCCTGGGTGTTCATGATCGGCGTGTTTAGTCATTGCTTCTCCTTCACCAATTGAGCGACGGGGAGTCATTCTTCCCGGTCCACTTCAACCATCATAGGACGAACATCGCTCGCCTGTATGCGATGAAGCGAAGGCCGATCACGGCTCCCCTGATATCGATTTCCTGGCAGCGTGCAGAAGACTGGCGCAACCGATTTTCACGCTATCCAGGTTCCCTACTCGGTACAACCAAGGCCACCCTGCTCAATATTCCTGCCCCTCAGCCTTCGGCTGCTGCCTCACCTCCGCCGCCTGCCGAGCCTGATCCGGACCCGCTTCCCTCGCTGCTCGACCCACCGCCCGAGCTGGAGCCGCCGGCCCCGGAGCTTCCCGCACCATCCTGCGAGCCAGAGCTCGCACCTGCGTCCGA
>NZ_JAKDJU010000086.1 GCF_030453725.1 Brevibacterium picturae | reverse complement strand
CACCTGCACTCGCAGCGTGACACCCCGATTGTCACCTCTCCTTGCATCAGTCCCTTCTGCCCGCCGTGCGATCAAGTTCGGGACCGCCACTACCGGGACAGATCCGGCCCGACGAGTGGCGAGGACTATCGACGGCCTCCTGGCTACAAAGGTCTTCAACGGCGGTGGAGAGTACCAGCTCGTCAGAGCCAGAATCTACCTTCACCCGCGCGGGTGGGCGTAAACGAGCTCGGTGAACCGTTGCACGTAGTTCTGGAGGAACTCCACAGTCGTCTCAGCAGCGATAGCCCCGTCCTCATCAAACAAGCTCGGCGACTGGCCGAGAAACACTTCCGGTTGGCCAGGGGTAGGCATGTCGAAGTAGGACAGGGCCAGGCGGAGGTTCTTCTGCGAACTGTAGCCGCCCATGCGGCCCACGGAATGGCTGATGATCCCGGCCGGGAGGTTCTTCCACGCGACGTCACTGTTGGGCTTAGAGCCGATGTCGATTGCGTTCTTCAGGCAGGCTGGGATAGTGCGGTTGTTCTCAGCGGTTACGAATAACACGCCGTCGGAGGCTTTAATAGTCTCCCTGAAGTGCGTGTACGCCTCTGGGGTTGGTTTGTCGGAGACGTCGGGGTCGTCATAGTCGAAGTCGTAGAGCGGCAGGTCGCGGATTTCGACGATCTGCACGTTGTAGCCGTCAGGGAAGTACCTGATGACCTGGTGGGCGATCTTGCGAGCGTAGGAACCGCGGCGCAGACTGCCGATGATCACGGAGATGTTCTTGGTCATAAGGGGCCTTTCATAGTTGATGAGGATGGTCGGGCGACAAAAGTCAGAAGTCCCAGTCGGCGTCGCTGGTGTCTTCGCCCTTGCCGATGACGTAGGAGGAACCGGACCCGGAGAAGAAGTCGTGGTTCTCATCAGCACCTGGTGCCAGTGCGGCGAGGATTTCCGGATTGACTTCGGTCTCTCCCGGGCTGAAACGTGCAGGGTAGCCGAGGTTCATCAGTGCCTTGTTCGCGTTGTAGCGTACGAACACTGCCACGTCGTCCATCAGCCCCAGCGGCTCGTACAGTTCACCTGAGTAGGCGAGCTCTAGCTCGTAGAGGTCTTCAAGCAGCTCGTAGGTGAACTCGTGCATCTCGTTCTGCCGTTCAGATGCCTGATTCTCGATGCCTCGCTGATATTTGTAGCCGGAGTAGTAGCCGTGCACGGCCTTATCCCGCAGGATGAGGCGGATCATGTCTGCGGTGTTGGTCAGTGTGGCGTGCACGGAGAAATGCAATGGCAGGTAGAACCCTGCGTAGAGCAGCAGCGAGGACAGCAGAGTAGAGGAGACCTTCCGTTTGAGCGGGTCGTTGCCGTAGTAGTGTTTCAGTACCTTTTTGCACCGCTGCTGAAGCAGGTCGTTGTTTACGGCCCACCGGTAGGCGTCGTCGATCTCCGGAGTGCTCGTCAGGGTGGAGAACACCGAAGAGTAGGACCGGGCGTGCACCGACTGCATGAACGCGATGTTGGTGTAGACGGCCTCTTCGTGTTCGGTGCGAGCATCCTGGATCTGACAGATCTCCCCGACTGTGGCTTGCACCGTGTCAAGCATCGTCAGCCCGGTGAAGACACGCATAGTGAGAGTTCGTTCCTTCTCGGTGAGCCTCTGCCAGGCGGGGATGTCGTTGGACAGTGGCACCTTCTCGGGTAGCCAGAAGTTCGCGGTGAGCCGGTTCCATACCTCGAGGTCTTTCTCGTCGCCGACGCGGTTCCAATTGATCGGTCGCAGCCTGGCCAATGGGTCGTGGCGGTATTTGGGCGGGGTAACCGAGGTCTCGGAGAGCGGGCAGGTGGGGTTAGTGGTCGTCATGCGGGTTCCTTAGGTATGGGCTGGATTGGGTCAGAGTGTGCAGGAGACGCAGTTCTCGATCTCGGTACCTTCGAGTGCTGGTTGGCGCAGTCGGATGTAGTAGAGGGTTTTGATGCCTTTGCGCCACGCGTAGATCTGAGCGCGGTTGATGTCGCGAGTCGTGGCAGTGTCGCGGAAGAACAGGGTGAGCGAGAGCCCCTGGTCGACGTGTCGGGTTGCTGCGGCGTAGGTGTCGATGATCTTCTCGTAGCCGATCTCGTAGGCGTCTTGATAGAAGCCGACGTTGTCATCACTCATGTGCGGGGCCGGGTAGTAGACGCGGCCGAGCTTGCCCTCCTTGCGGATCTCGATCTTCGCCGTGACCGGGTGGATCGAAGCGGTCGCGTTGTTCACATACGAGATCGAACCGGTGGGCGGGACGGCCTGCAGGTAGGCGTTGTAGATTCCGTGCTGTTTCACCGACTCGCGCAGCCGTACCCAGTCCTCGCGGGAAGGGATGGTCACGCCTGCGTCTGCGAATAGTTCGCGCACCCGCTGAGTGGCGGGCAGCCAGTCATGTTGGGTGTATTTGTCGAAGTAGGAGCCGTCGGCGTAGGTCGAGTCCTCGAAGCCGGCGAAGGTCTTACCGCGCTCAATCGCGATTTGATTCGATGCGCGGATCGCGTGATAGGTGATGGTAAGGAAGTAGATGTCAGTGAAGTCAATGCCTTCTTCGCTGCCGTAGTGGATGCGCTGGGAGGCGAGGTAGCCGTGCAGGTTCATCTGGCCCAGTCCGATTGCGTGGCTGGTCTCGTTCCCGTTCGCCACGGACGGGACGGCATCGACGTTAGTCTGGTCGGAGACACTGGTCAGTGCCCGCACCGCGGTTTCCACGGTCGACCCCAGGTTCGAGGAGTTCATGGCCTGAGCGATGTTGAGTGAGCCGAGGTTGCAGGAGATGTCTTGGCCGATTTCCTGGTACCCGATAGCGGAGTCGTAGGTCGAAGGCGTGTTGGTCTGCAGGATCTCGGAGCAGAGGTTGGACATGTTGATGTGACCTGCCAGCGGATTGGCACGGTTGACGGTGTCTTCGAAGAGCACATAGGGGTATCCGGACTCGAATTGGAGCTCGGCGAGGGTCTTGAAGAACTCTCGGGCGCTGACCGCGTTCTTTCGAATCCGCGGGTTCGCCACGAGCTCGTCATAGTGGTCGCTCACCGACAGGTCTGACAACGGCGTACCGTATTCGCGCTGCACGTCGTAGGGGCTGAAGAGGTGCATGTCCCGGTTATCCTTGGCCAGTTGGAAGGTCACATCAGGGATGACGACTCCCAGGGAGAGGGTCTTGATGCGGATCTTCTCGTCGGCGTTCTCGCGCTTAGTGTCGAGGAAGCGAAGAATGTCGGGGTGGTGGGCGTGCAGGTAGACCGCGCCTGCGCCCTGCCTAGCGCCAAGCTGGTTGGCGTAGGAGAACGAGTCCTCGAGGATCTTCATCACCGGCACCACGCCGGAGGCTTGGTTCTCGATTCGTTTGATCGGAGCAGCGACCTCACGCAGGTTCGACAGCAACAGCGCCACGCCCCCGCCGCGCTTGGACAGTTGCAAGGCGGAGTTTACGCTGCGACCGATGGACTCTAAGTTGTCTTCCACGCGCAGTAGGAAGCAGGAGACCAGTTCGCCGCGCTGGGCTTTCCCCGCGTTGAGGAACGTCGGCGTCGCGGGCTGGAAGCGACCGGAGAGCATCTCGTCGACCAGCCCGGTGGCCAGTTGCTCGTCGCCCTGACCGAGGTAGAGCGCGGTAGCGACCACCCGTTCTTCGAACCCTTCGAGATAGGTGGTGCCGTCGAAGGTTTTCAGAGCATACGAGGTGAAGAATTTGAAGGCTCCCAAGAAAGTGGCGAACTGGTGCCCCACGGAATGGGCGCGCTTGTGCAGTGCGCATAGAAATTCCGGGGTGTAGGCTTCCAGGAATTCGGACTCGTAGTAATCGTGGTCCACTAGCCACTCCAGGCGCTCGGCCGCCGAGGAGAAGACCTTGGTGTTCGGGACCACATGCTGGCGGAGGTACTCGGCGGCGGACTGACGGTCCTTGTCGAACTGGATCGAGCCGTCGGGGGCGAACAGGTTCAGTTCGGCATTGAGCGCGTGGTAGTCTTTCCGCTCTCCGATGCCGGTGCGCACGGGAACCTCTGAGGCGATGGTGGTCATGCGGTTGTCCTCTCGTTGTTGGCCTGGTCCCAGAAGCGGTCCAGGCCGTTGTTGACGGTTTCGATGTCGCGCTGTGTGCCCAGCAGCTCGAAGCGGTAGAGCTCGGGCACGCGGCACTTGCGCGAGATGATGGGCCCGGCCAGGCAGTAATGCTCGCCGAAGTTCGTGTTCCCCGCGGTGATCACCCCGCGCAGCAGAGCGCGGTTGTCCGGGTCGTTCAGGAAGGCGATCACCTGCTTCGGAACCGCACCCGCCTGTTCCCCGCCGCCGTAAGTCGGCACGACCAAGACGAAGGGGCATGCCACTCGAATCATGCCCTCCAAGCGTGGGCGCAACGGTATGCGTACGGCAGGACGGTCGAGCTTATCGACGAATCGACGGGTGTTCTCCGAGACGCTGGAGAAATACACCAGGTCCGGCGATTCACCCTCGTGCAGCTCTCGGATCGGATAGGTCGTCTGTGGCCGCGGTCCATGCACCACTACAGCCCTCCTAGAACTAGAAACTCTTTTTGCCAAGCCTTTTGCGCGTACCTCAGTTGAGGCTTCTGAGGTTTCCCCGCCGTGCTTTTTGTAATTCGGTACACCGATACTATAGATTCGGCGTACCGAACTTCAAGCGCGACTCGGTGTCCGGCGCCCCAACCGAAAGGATTGATGATGAACGAGAGTGCACAACCGCAGGGCACCTGGATCGAAGCGATCACCGTGTTCGAGGAACTTCGCGCTGGCAACACCGATGGCGCTCTTGAAGTAGTGAGAACGTGCTCAGACGTCGAGCGGATGCTCGGATACCTCTTTCGTCTGACGTCCCTGTTTCTCAGGAGCGCACGCTCGGAGGACATCGACCACTTCATAGAAGCCGCACACCGGGCGGAACCTCCACCTACTCTCAGGTATCGATGAACGGGGCCGCCGGCGCCGGTTGCGATACTGCGCGATTTGAAGTCCGTCATATAAACGCTGAAAGCCCACTCTGTCGCAGTCTGAGCTTTTGAGAACATGAATCGAGAAATGAGTGATGGGAATGCAAATCAATTTGAAGTCGAAACTCGCTCTGATCTCTGCGTCGGCGCTAGCCCTGACAAGTTGCGGTGCTGGGAACGCGGAGTCGTCGTCGACCGAAGGTAAGCCTCAGGTGTTGACGACGTTCACCGTCCTTGCCGATATTGCCGACAACGTAGCCGGCGAACACCTGGAGGTGGAATCGATCACCAAAGTCGGTGCCGAGATCCATGGATATGAACCCACTCCCAAGGATGTGGCCAAGGCGTCAGAAGCCGACTTGATTCTTGACAATGGGCTGAATCTGGAGGCATGGTTCGAGCAATTCGTCGAACAGACCGACGCCCCGCATGAAGTCGTTTCCGAGGGTGTCGAACCAATCGACATTTCCGAGGACGCCTATGCGGGCAAGCCGAATCCCCACGCATGGATGAGCCCTGTCAACGTCCAAATCTATGTCGACAACATGGTCGATGCTTTCAGCGAGCTGGATCCAGATCACGCCGCCGACTTTCAGTCCAATGGAGAGTCGTACAAAGACGAACTTCAAACCGTTCAGGATGACCTTGTCGGTGAGCTGTCGACACTGCCAGACAAAGAACGAGCCCTCGTCACGTGTGAGGGCGCTTTCTCCTACCTCGCCCGGGACGCGGATCTCGACGAGCGCTACATCTGGCCTGTGAATGCGGAGCAGGAGGCAACCCCGCAGCAGATTTCCTCCACTATCGAGTTCGTCAAGCACAATGACGTTCCCGCAGTATTCTGTGAGTCCACCGTCTCGGACAAACCAATGCGACAAGTCGTTGACGCCACCGGCGCGGAGTTTGGCGGGACACTGTATGTCGACTCGCTTTCAGAAGCGGACGGACCTGTGCCAACATACCTTGAGCTCATTAAGCACGACGCTGACACCATCACTGAAGCTCTGACGGGTGGGAACAAGTGACTTCAGCAATCCGTGCTGACGGTGTCACAGTGCAATACGGCGACGTCAGGGCACTGGAGGATGTCAGTCTCGGAGTGGAGTTCGGTTCCGTGACAGGTCTGATCGGAATGAACGGGTCGGGGAAGTCCACTCTGTTCAAAACGATCATGGGACTGACCCGCCCGGTTCAAGGCACCGTATCGATCAACGGCAGGACACCGACGCAAGCACGGAAAGAAGGCTTGCTGGGATACGTGCCACAAAGTGAGGATGTTGACTGGACGTTCCCCGTCAGCGTCCGCGATGTCGTCATGATGGGCCGCTACGCGTATCAAGGATTCACTCGAAAGCCCACGTCGGCGGATCGTCAAGTGGTCGAACAGGCACTAGAACGCGTCGGGCTCCAGACCTTCGGTTCTCGACAGATCGGACAGTTGTCTGGTGGGCAGAAGAAACGCACATTTGTCGCTCGTGGACTTGCGCAAGGAGCCAACGTGCTATTGCTTGATGAACCCTTCGCTGGGGTAGATAAGAGCAGCGAATCGACCATCGTTCAACTGCTGCGTGAACTCGCCGATGAGGGGCACTGCGTGCTCATCTCCACTCACGATCTGCATGCTCTGCCACAACTGGCTGATGAGGCAATCCTTTTGCTGCAGTCAATCCTCTTTCAAGGTCCTGTCGCCGATGCTCTGCGCCCCGAGAACCTCTCACTGGCATTTGGTCTCGACATTCGAAGGGCAGAAGAATCCGAATGAACCTCTACAGTCTCGTCATCGAACCACTCCACTACGAATTCATGATCAGAGCACTGACCACCACAGTGCTCGCTGCAATCGTCTGCGCACTCTTATCGTGCTGGCTGATCCTGGTCGGCTGGTCTCTGATGGGTGACGCTGTTTCGCACGCAGTTCTTCCCGGGGTCGTCATTGCCTACATCGCAGGGATCCCCTTCGCCGCCGGTGCGCTGGTTTTCGGATTCATCGCAGTCGCAGCGATCGGCATTCTTCGAGGAACTAGTCGGATCAAGGAAGACGCTGCCATCGGCATCGTCTTTACGACCCTGTTTGCCCTGGGGCTAGTGCTGATCTCGACGACGCCGAGTCACACCGACCTCAATCACATCATCTTCGGCAACATCCTCGGCGTTTCGACTTCGGACCTTCGACAGATTGCGCTGCTTGCTGTCATCGCGTTCGCCGTCCTGATTGCCAAGCGCCGCGACCTGACTCTGTACGCATTTGATCCGACTCACGCTTACGCAATCGGCCTGTCGCCGCGGGTTCTCGGAGCGCTGCTGCTTGCACTCCTTGCTCTGACGACAGTGGTAGCACTTCAGGTTGTCGGTGTCATCCTGGTCGTGGCGATGCTCATCATTCCAGGAGCGACCGCCCACCTTCTCACCGATAGATTCAATCGAATGCTCCTCATCGCGCCCATCATGTCGGCGTTGTCCTCGGTGCTAGGGATCTACCTGAGTTACTGGTTGGATGCCTCATCTGGCGGTCTAGTTGTGCTTGTCCAAGGTGTCGTCTTCACCGGTGTTTACCTGTTCAGCCCCAGCCACGGGCTGATCGCCAAGTCGCGGCAACATCGCCGGACCAACGACCAGTGGAAGCGGCACTCGGCAGAGGCTCAAGTTCCGTGATCGACGAGTACCTCCGCGGTCTCTGGGAGCTGGAGGAGTCGAAAAACAAGTCCATGACCCGGGCCCAGCTTGCCGAGACTCTGCAACGCAGTCGGCCTGCAGTGACTCAGTACCTTCGAGTCCTCGCCAGTCACAATTTGGTCAGGCAGGAGCATTATGGGCCACTTTCATTGACCGAGGCCGGCGCGTGCAGGGCGCTGTCGGCTGTGCGCGCAGAAAGAATTTGCCGCTGCCACCTCTTTACGATTCTCAGTGTTCCATGGCACCGCGTATTGAAAGAGGCATCGGTGATGGCAATGGCACTGAGCTCCGATGTCGTGGAGACGATGGCTGCTCTTGCCTGCAGCCCCGAGCTCGATCCCTATGGCAACCGAATACCAACAAAGGTAGACGATCTGCGACCGGGAGACGGCGAACCTCTCGCCGCTCTCCCGACTGCTCACCTACTTCAAGTTTCGAGAATTGGACGCGCCCCTGAGCATCTACTCTTCGAACTGGAGCGGAAGAACATCCTTCCGGGCACCCACATCACCCTCGAGAAACACCCTGATGGCCAGAGCAGTCTCACATTGGAGCCAGACGATAACGTTGTAGTCCTCAGCGACGATGCCTCCGAGTATGTCTACGCAACTTCAACAATTCAGTAGCGCCGTTCTTACGACAACTCACGCAGCAGAGCACGGGGATACCCACATGGCGTCGCTGGCCGTGCGCCCGAGCGTCACGCCAGCTCCATTGCCTCCCTCAAGGTGAATCACAATAGAATCAGAGAATGGAGGACCGGCTTCGGTGCTGAAATACGATCCGACATGAATGCCGTACTCAGCCAGAAACTGCAAAAGGTTGGGATCGGAATCCGAAATCCGCTCGACACGGACTCGGCTTCCCGTTCCGACGTGTGTCAATGGGATCGCAGCCGGGCGATCAATGGTTCCGTCTGCAGCTGGAATGGGGTCTCCGTGAGGGTCGCGATCGGGGTGGTCGAGATGTTCGGCGATACGGTCGACCATGAAGTCTGACACCGCATGTTCGAGGGTCTCGGCTTCGTTATGCACCTGGTCCCAGGTGTATCCGAGGACCTCGACGAGGAAGGTCTCGATGAGGCGGTGACGACGGACCATCGCAAGGGCATAGACTCGACCTTGTGCCGTCAGAGCAATTGACCCGTACGGCGTGTGCGCGACGAGCCCCTCGTCCGAGAGTTTGCGAATCGCGTCGGATGTCGTTGACTGCCTGACCCCAACCTTCTGGGCAAGCGCGGTGGTCGTGACGGGAGCATCAGACCACTCGCCCAAACTCCAAAGTGCTTTCAGATAGTTTTGGGCGCTGTCAGAGAGTTCAGTGACGGACATGGTCGAAGATTACCAAACTGTTCTATCCGTCCGATCGTCAGCCCGTTTGCTTGGGCTCTTCACAGTTTTTGCGTTCAGGTTCGTGCATCACGAGCGTTGCTATCGATGACGCCGGGGACAAGGTCAGGCTGTCTGTCAGATTCGTCCTTGTTCTCATCCTCTTCGCCCGCGCCCGCCTTCTTCCCAGTTTGGTAGTCATCGGCGGCCTGACGGATCGAGTCGAATTTGGCGTAGAACCCGTCGCCGGGACAGCTTGTTTGGCCAACGTCGCGATGTCCGACAATCGCTTTCATCTCCTCCCCGGCTAGTGATGTCGAGCCACCCGCTTTCACCCCGCTCAAGGACAGCTTCCACCCGACCACCTCCGCGACCGCATCAAGAGTGCGTTGGGGCGGTGCCTTCTTGTCATAGTCGCCGAGCACGGAAATGCCGAACGATCCTGTGTTGTACCCGGCGGCGTGAGCGCCGACTACGGCCTTCTTTACCCCGCCTGCGCGCCCCTCCCAGAGTCTTCCGTATTTGTCGACGAGCATGTTGTAGCCGATGTCCGACCACCCTCGACCCGTGATGTGAAACGACTGGATCCCTCGTAGAATCGCAGGCACATCCTCTGCGGCATAGTCGTTGTTGCCATCGGTGTGATGGATCACTGCGGCGGAGACTGAGTCCGCGATCGTGGGAGAATTTCGTACCAGTTTCTCGCTCGCACCCCAGTCTTTACGGGTAGCGACTTCGGGCTGGACAACAGAGTTCTTCGCCACGTTGGCCGCCGATGCTGCGCATAGTGGACAGGTGCATCCGCCCGTCCGTGTGCAAGGTGGTACCGAGGCGTGGTCAATTGAGTGGGCATGCTGCGACACCTCCCGATCAACCGATTCCGAACTCTTGGGCGCATTCTCTGCCACCAGTTCTGAATCGCCGGGGTGCCTCTTCGAAGCGACACTGACGACCTTGGCATCGGCTGGACTGCCGCCGTCACCGAGAACACGCACCTGAATACTGTCTGTATCAGTGGTGTAGTAGGGGTCCGTGCCGCGCGAGCCCTCCCCGGCATCCGAAGCATGCAGGTGCTGCCACCCGGACCAGCGGCCATTCGTGTGAGTTCTGATCTCGAACTCGACCCGAACGTCGTCGTCGAATGCGATTCCTACGACATTCGGTGACGCTGACGGCAGATCGATGACATCGGACAATGCCGAAATCGTGATTCCGTCCGTAGTTTCAGCGGCACCTGATCCCGTTGGCGCTGCAAGGTCCCCATCCTTACGATCATTGGACACATGAGGGCTCTCGGTCGACGATGGGCTCGTCACGGCTTGGTCCTGTGCATGAGCGACAACGGCGCTGGTGAAATGAGCCGAAGTATCACGAAGGCTCTGCGGAGCGCGCAGCAACGGCGGCAGGGATGTGGTCTTCGTCCGCGTGACTGACCTCGTCGTCGACGATGCGTCCCTGGCCCCTGCCGAAAGTGCCCCGGTTGCGCTGATTCCAGACAGCGGAGACTCAGAGACTTCAGGATCGCCGGAGTGCAGCGACGCGGAGGCGGGTGGAAGGCCGATGTTCACCGCCAACGCCAGGGATCCGGCTGCCGAAAGTGTGAGTAGCTTCGTATGCATGAAGGTCCTTCTCGGGGGAAGTTCGTGAAAGGCATGTTCAGGGTATCGGCTTAACGAACAAAAGTCTATGTTCAGTAGATTACACGTTTCAGGAACAGTGCACTACGGTGCGCAGTCAAGCGACACGACAGTGTCGCACGACATCGACAGACGTATTTCGGAGTAGCCGAGGGGTTCGTTCACGAGCGCTGGGTGGGATGGTGTCGACGAGACTCGTTGAGGGCACTATCGAGTTTGATTCTGGAAATCGGTCGTCGGCCTCGGAGCGTGACCTCGACTGAAGAGGCCCGCCGAGTTGAAGTTGTTCAATGATTTCAGATGCCGGGGCCGCGTTCATGGTCTTCATGGGTATTGTCGCAACATGTTCGATCGATCACGGGTTTCGCCTCGAGCTTGGCTGGCTCTCGGGCCAACGATCGTTACGATGCGAGCCGATTAGTGCTTCGGACTCCGAGACGAACTAGCTGTGGAAGGAATCCGGGATAGGAGAAGCGCGAACACTGTTGTTGCCGGCATGGTGATGATAATCCCGATGACACCTGCCAGCATCTGGGTCAGTGTCGTGGACACGGTGTCGGTCTGGAGGAAGGCCGATAGTGGCTGATTGTAAGTGTGCGCGAGCACGAACGCGGCGAGGCCCGCTCCGACGACGGAAAAGCTGATGGTGTAAATCGCTGAGGCAGAGTGGTCTCTTCCAACGGAAAGGGCAGTCGGGACAATCACTTTCCATTGGGGCCGTGTGTCTGGAGTGGTGTGAGAAAAAACGGTCGCGGCTTGAGCCGCAGCGATATCGTTGAGGATTCCAATCAAGGCGATGAGCAACGCAGACAAAGAGAGTGTCGAAAGGTCGATGTTGAGGTTGGTGTACGTGAGCGAGGAGGCCGATTCATCGGCAGGACCTAGGCGCATCCAGGTTGACAAGAGTGTCCCTGCAGCCATTGCGGTGGCGGCTCCGCACATCGTTCCTCCCCATGCGGCGAGCGTTTTCGTCGTCAGGCCGTGGGTGAAGAAGAGCACGCCTGTAAGAACGAGGATGATGCTGATGGTCGTGTAGAGCAGGGGAGAGCCACCCGCAGCGATTCCGCCGACGAGGAACGCCCAGATGAAGATCGCCGACGCGACAAGCGACGCGATCGCGCGGATTCCTCTGCCTCTGACCACGAGGAGCACGAGTGCGATGATGATGAAGGTGGAGGCTATGAGTTTGAGCCCGCGATCATGGGAATGGAAGGTGTAAACGGTGCCTGAGTCGGGGCTTTCGGAGGCATAGACAATAGCGCGGTCTCCGTCGTCGACATGCGAGAGCCAGGCGTCACGGAAGAGCATGACCTCGACCTGCTTGTCCTCATTCAACGTACCCGTCGCTTCGCCGCAGGGGACATCGTCGGTGACAGCGTCGCAATCTGAATACGTGACGTCGATGAGGATCGCACTTGTGTAGGTTCCTGGCGTAGTGCTGTCCGGGTTCGGCCACAGTGCAATGACGAGGGGTATGAGTGCGACTGCGACGACTAAGACAACGGCAGTTGCGAGGCGAGTGCCATAGTCGAGGTGGTTGACAACTGTCTTCATGTGTTTGTATCTCGAGAGCGGGAAGATGATGATTTCGGTTTGATGATTAAGTCGGTTCTAGATTCGCTGGCTGTGGGAGTCTATCCGGTCGAGATTCAACTATGCGTCAATCAGCCCTCGAGTAGTGGGGTTTCGGCGGTGTCTAATCGCCTTTCTTCTGCCGAGGACCCGTATGTTATTTTCGAGATAATGGGTTCAAGGGGTCGGAGGTAGTGGCGAAAGGTAGGAAGTGTCGCAACATGTGCGTTCGCGCCCGGCTGAACCGCCCTGGGGCCGTTGAAGGCTACGTTTTTTGGAAACGAGGGTCTGCGGTGTCGCAGAGCTGCAGGATCTCAATTCACGTCCATTCGCTACGGCACGCCTCGCAGATGTCGGCGCGATTGCCTCGCTTATGACTGTTGGGGATTCGAGTGACAACGCCCTGGCCGAGACGGTCGAGGTCTAGCACAAGACCGAACTCTTCCGCGAACCTACCAGATCCGGTACCTGGTGGACGGTTGAGGGTTTGGAACTGGCGAACCTCGGGTGGGTGCACTGGTACAATACGCAGCGCTTCTACGGGTACCTCAGCGACGTGCCGCCTGCAGGATTCGAGGAGGCGTTTCATGCTGACCAAACAAGCGGCCGACAGGCTGCTGGAAATCAAGTAATACGAGCCTCCCCCAAACTCAGAGCGATTCAATTCTCTTAAACCTTTAGATTTGTAAGACACCCGGCAGCAGGGCCATCAGAATCTCGACGGCCCTAAATATCTGGCCGGTAAGTGTCTCGCTAACTCATCTCACTATGTTTTGTATTATGGCCGTGACTTTTTGATGTTTATGAGACATTCTGAGACTATGAGGCTTCTGGGATACACGCGAGATGCTCCTATGTTGTGTCAAATGGTGCGAAGTAGGAACTCCCGATAGTTGA
>NZ_JAKDJU010000085.1 GCF_030453725.1 Brevibacterium picturae | reverse complement strand
CGGGGCCCTCATCGTGGTCAGGACGCTCAACCGCGGTGTCCGAAGCCGACGATGACGCCTCGCCCCGCTCATCCTGTTCGCCGCCGGCAGTAGGCTCGGCCGTGGCCACTGACCCCGCCTCGGCTGTGGATTCCCTCTCCTTGCCTGAGTCGGCGCGGTGCGTCGTGTCCGTGCGCTCCCCGGCTCTCGCCTCGGCGACGTCGAGCACCTGGCCACGGGCCATGTTCTTCACGTGCTTCTTCTCCGCTCGTCGTTCCTTGGCTCCTTCGAGCAGGAGGTAGAGGACGGGCACGAGGATGAGCGTGAGCAGGGTCGAGCTGATGAGGCCGCCGATGACGACGATCGCCAGCGGCTTCGAGATGAACACTCCCCCGCCGGTCAGACCCAGCGCCATCGGCACGAGCGCGAAGATCGTGGCTGCCGCGGTCATCAGGATCGGACGATAACGCAACCGGGCACCGTGGACGATCGCCGCCCGCAGATCAACGCCTCGAGCCCTGAAGTGGTTGATCAGGTCGATGAGCACGATCGCGTTGGTGACCACGATGCCGATGAGCATCAGCAGACCGATCATCGAGGTCAGACCCAGCGGAGTGTCAGTCAGCAGCGACAGCGCGATGGAGCCGGTGGCCGCGAACGGAATCGAGACCAGCAGGATCAGCGGCTGCAGCAGCGACTTGAACGTGGCGACCATAATGACGAACACGATGAGGATCGCGGCGAGCATCGCAAGTCCCAGCTGGGAGAACGCTTCGTTCTGCTCCTGCGTGGCACCGCCGGTGTCGACGCTGACCGAGTCGGGGATATCAACGTCGTTGAGTGCCGACTGCACATCGGCCGACACCGTTCCCAGGTCATCGCCTGCAGGGGTCACCGATACCGTGGTCGAACGCTGCGAGTCCGTGTGACGGATCGTCGGTGCGGTCTTGACCTCTTTCACCTCGGCGACGTCACTGAGTTCGATGAACCGAGGCTCAGACGTCAGCGCCGGAGCACCTGCCATGGCGCCCGGATCACCGGCCGCGCCAGCGTCACCACCGGCACCGGCTCCACCGGCACCACCAGCACCGCCGGACGCATCCGCGCCGCCTTCGGCTCCACCGGCACCGCCCGCAGCTCCGGCACCACCGTCTGCTCCACCAGCGGCACCGGCAGCGCCACCAGCGGGCGCCGTCTCCTCCGGTTTGCCGGGGATCTTGAGGTCGCGCAGTTCATCGACTGTGTCGGCGTTGCGGTCGAAGAGGAGCACCGAGTGAGAGACGTTGTCGATGACGACTTCGCCGATGTTCTGGCCGTGCATCGCCCGCTGCACGTACTGACCGATCGAGGCCTCCGTGAGGTTCTCCTCGGCGGCCTTCTCATGATCGACCTTGACCTCGATGACGGGCTGGACGGCTTCGAGGTCGCTGGTCACCGACTGAGTCCCGGGAACGCCTTCGAGCTTGTCGGTGACGGTCTTGGTGGCGTCGTCGAGCTCTTTGACATCCGAGGCCGAAAGGGTGACGTCGATCGTCTGGGCTCCGGGCGTCGAGCTCTGGCTCTGCACCTCGACCTGCCCGACGTCGCTGAGATCGTCGAACTCCTTCTGCAGCTCGTCGGAGATCGACTGCGCCGAGACTCCCGACTTGGAGGTGATGATGTAGGTGCCGGTGATCGACGAGTCGTCAGTGAACCCGAAGGTGCTTCCACCGACGGAGAGCTGATAGGACTCGACGTCGCTGTTGTCCTCGAGGATCTTCTCGACCGGCTCGGCCTGCTGCGAGGCCTCATCGAGATCGGTGCCGGGGTCGAAGGTCTGCGAGACCTGCAGACTGTCCTGACCGGTATCGCCGAAGAGCTCGGTCTTCAGCTGCGGGACCATCGCTCCCGTCCCGATGAGGAGGAGGACGGCGACCAGGATCATCACGACAGGATGTTTGGTGGAGAACGAGATGACCGGCATGTAGGTCTTCTGCAGCCGTGTCACCGGAGAATGCATGCCGGCAAGCTCATCGACCTCGCCTGCTTCCTCATCGGTAGCACCGTAGTGGGGCTCCGCCGAGGCGGTGGCGGCACCGGCAGTGGTCGCCTCGGTGCTCGGCTCATCGTGACGGCCGGCGGTGAGGATGTCCTGCTTCTTGGAGGCCTTCTTTGCGGCCTTCTTCTCGCTGCGCCATTCGGAGAGCATCCCCTTGCGGCTGCGCCGGATCTCCTTCTTCTCCGCGCGGGTGAGCTTGACCTTGGCCTCACGTTGCCGCAGGAACCAGTAGGCGAGGACGGGCACAATGGTCAGTGCCACGAACAGGCTCGAGAGCAGGGCGATGGTCGCGGTCAGGGCGAAGGGGCGGAACATCTCGCCGGTCTGGCCGGAGACGAAGGCCAGCGGCAGGAACACGGCAACGGTCGTCAGGGTCGATGCGGTGATGGCGCCGGAGACTTCGGAGACGGCGGCAAGGATGTTCGCGAACTTCTCACCGCCCGAGGCGTGCCGTCGTCGGATGGCTTCGATGACGACGATCGAGTCGTCGACGACGCGTCCGACCGAGATCGTCAGCGCACCCAGGGTCAGCATGTTCAGGGTCTCCCCGCCCATCCACAGACCGACCATGGCGATGAGCAGAGACAGCGGGATCGAGATCGCTGTGATGATGGTGGCGCGGACCGAGAGCAGGAACACGAGGATGACGAGGACCGCGAAGAACAGTCCCAGTCCGCCTTCGACGAGCAGATCGTGGATCGACTGTTCGATGAATGGTGCCTGATCGAAGGCGGAGACGAACTCGGTGTTGTCCCCCATCGACTTCTCGAGTTCGGGCAGCTTCTCGGACACGGCAGCGGAGACGTCGACGGTGTTGGCGTCGGATTCCTTCATGATCGACACCGACAGCGAGGGCTGGCCGTTGGTGCGCGAAATCGATTCGACGGGCTGGTTCTCGATCTTGACGTCGGCGACGTCGGAGAGCTTGATCGGGTCGTCCTTGCCGCTGATGACGAGATCCTTGATGGCATCAACGGAGCGGATGCGGGTTCCGACCTCGACCGGTGCCGTGCCCTCATCGCTCTTCAGCTCGCCCGCCGAGGTGGGGATGCCGTTGGACTGGAGAATGCCGGCGATCTCGTCGAGGTTGGCTCCCTCGTCTTCGAGGTCGTCACGACGGATCGTGACCTCGACCTGTTTGGTCTTCGCACCGGCGATCATGACCTGAGAGACGCCGTCGACCTTCTTCAGCTCGGGTTCGGCGATGTCCTCGAGGTTGGCGGCGAGCTTGTCCTCATCGGCGTCCGAGGTCACGGACAGCGCGAGGACGGGAATGTCATCGGTTCCGGCCGTATTCACGGTGGGTTCGACACCCTCGGGCAGCGTGGCCTGGACCTGCGAAACCGCGCGTTGGAGGGACTTGACGACGTCGTCGGAGTCCTCGCCGTACTTGGTGCTCACGGTGATCGAGGAACTGCCCGCCGAGGACGTCGAAGTCATGTCCTCGACCTCTGGCAGCGCCGTCAGCGCACCTTCCAGGGGGTCGGTGACCTCTTGTTCGACGGCCTCCGGGGTTGCGCCCTCGTACGAGGAGGTGACCGTGGCTTGGGGGTTTTCGAGGGAGGGGAAGAGCTCCTGTTTGAGAGCTCCCGCCCCGATGATGCCGAAGATGATGGCGACGACGGAAATGAGCGCAATGAGCGCACGATTTCGCAGACTCAAACGGGTCAGAAAACTCACGTGGTGACTCTCTAGTCGGTGTGCACCCGCAGAGATCGACTGCAGGGGGATGGTGCTCCGTGAACCAATACTAGTGATTCACACTATCCAAATCACGTGAGCAGACCCTGAGTGCCTGCGTGCCGACGAGCAGCGTGTACCTGTGCAGACGAACTGATTACCCGCGCGCTGATAAGCAGCGTGTACGCGTGCCGTGAGACTCAGCTCAGATCGTCGTCGATCCGCTCGTTCTGCTCTGCTTTGCGCACCACGCGGGGCCGGGTTTCACGACCTGTGAACCAGTAGGCAGCGGCCAAGATACCGAGGATTCCGGTGAGCATGAACGCCCAGGAGTAGTCGAAGTGATCGACGACGACTCCGGCGATGATGGGTCCGAGGATGGCTCCCGCATCGAGGGCCATCTGATACTTCGCCAGGACACGGCCGCCCTTGCGATCGCGGCCGATGACATCGGCGACCGTGGCCTGCTGAGCGGGGTTGGCCAGCCCCGAACCGATGCCGGCGACGACGGAGAGGATGAAGAACAGCCAGATCGAGTCGGTGAACGCCAGGGCGGAGGTGCTCACACCGAGGACGAGCAGCCCCCATTGGATGAAGGGTTTGCGCCCATAGGTGTCGGCGAATCTGCCGACGACGGTGACTGCTGAGGCGTTGCCGATCGCGAACATGGTCAGCGCCAGACCGGCGACCGCGGTGTCTGCCCGCAGCGCTTGGATGGCGAAGAGCGGGTAGATGGCCACACGGATGCCCATGGCCGACCAGCCCTGGACGAACGCGGAGATCAGAGCAGCGCGGTAGGCAGAGTCGGCCCACGCCTGTTTGAACGTCATCACCTCCATCTGCGTCTCGTCCTTCGTCGCCTCCAGGCGAGCGCGACCGAGTTTGGTCGAGGAGCCTTCCGAGGCAGTGGAGGCGAGGAAGATGCGCACCACGATGGCGGCGATGAGGAGACCGACGGCGTAGATGATGAAGGGGATGCGCATGCCCCACCCGGCCATCGCTCCGCCGAGGACGGGGCCGGCGATATTGCCGACGAGGAAGGCCGTGGCATAGGTGCTCGAGGCCTTGGCTCTCGCGTCGATCGGTGCCAACCGGATGATCAGGGCCATGGCGGAGACGGTGAACATCGTGGACCCGATTCCACCCAGTCCGCGGAAGACGAGCAGCTGCCAGTAGCTTTGGGCGAAGGCGACGGCCGCGGTGGAGGCGGCGACGATGAGGAGGCCGGAGATGTAGATGCGGCGTTCTCCGAAGGCGTCGACGAGGCGACCGGAGGAGGGTGAGAAGACGAACCGGAAGAAGGCGAAGGAGGAGACGACGATCGTGGCGGCGGTGACTCCGAAGTTGAAGCTCGCGGCGAACTGCGGAAGCACAGGGGCGATGATGCCGTAGCCCAACGCCACGATGAAGGCCGCGGCGACGAGGACGTAGATCTCCTTCGGGAGTCTGCGTGAGGAAGCAGTCGGTTCTAACTGCGCGTCATCGTTGTCTGTCACAGGGTATCGAGGAACTGCTCGGGGTCCGGCAGCGGCCGAGTGCTGTTGGGCAGACGCTGTCGGTAGCGTTCGGGGACCGCACCGATGTAGAGCCAGCCCATGAGCAGTTCGCTCTCTTTCAGTCGGTGGAGTCTGCGCACGGCAGGTTCGTTGGTGAGGTTTCCGCTGCGCCACATGACGCCCCAGCCGGCCTGCCACAGGGCAAGCTCGAGCAGGTGACCTGCCCCGGCGGCCGTGGCGTGCTGTTCCCATTCGGGGACCTTCGGGTTGTCCTGTGGGGAGGCGACGAGGGCCAAGAGGAGTTCTGCCCGCAGCGGCTTCTCGTTGATCTCACCGGTCTTGCGCTGGACGTTTCCTGCTTCGTCGAGGGCCTCGCCGAGGCGGTTCCGATCGTGTCCGCGGATGATGATGAACCGCCAGGGCTTGAGCCCTTTGTGGTCGGCGACCGAG
Organism: Brevibacterium picturae; assembly: GCF_030453725.1. Classification (GTDB taxonomy): domain Bacteria; phylum Actinomycetota; class Actinomycetes; order Actinomycetales; family Brevibacteriaceae; genus Brevibacterium; species Brevibacterium sandarakinum_A. Next base: position 7,465 of record NZ_JAKDJU010000085.1, on the reverse strand, counting down.
GAGACTGCATGGATGAGTTCTCGCAGATCGGCGTCGTTGGGAGTCTCCGGACCGAGCTTCGAGATGGACCGACGAGTGGAGATCGCGTGCAGAACGGGGTCAGCGACGATGTCGATCGAACTCGGCACAGAATAGTCCGGGCCCACCGGACGGGACGCCGCCGACGCCGCTGTCTCTGATGAAGAGGATGCCGAAGCCTCAGCGTCGGTCGATGGCGCAGAGTCCGTCGCCGACGGCTCTGCGCCCAGCTTCCTCGCCCAGGGGCCGGTCTGGCCGTCGAGGAAGTGCGCGCGCACGCGATCCCTCGTCACATCACAGGCGCCGACGTCTTTCTGACGCCTCTTCTTGCCCGCCTTCTTCGACATTCAGCTCACCCATTCCGCAAACGCCTCCCGTGCATGGGACAGCTTCGGATCAATGATGACACGGCAGTACCCGTTGTTGCGGTTCTCGGTGTAGAAGTCCTGGTGGACAGCCTCGGCGGTGTGGAAGACACCCAAAGGCTCAAGGGTCGTGACGATCGGAGCCTCGAAGAGTCCCTGTGCCTCGGCGATGGCGGCTTCGAAGCGCGCCTTCTCCTCCTCGTCGGCGTAGAACATGGCCGACCGGTACTGGGTGCCGACGTCATAGCCCTGAGCGTTGAGGCTCGTGGGGTCGTGCCCGGTGAAGAAGAGGCCCAGGATCACGCTTTCGGGCACGATCTCGGGATCGAACGTCACCTGAAGCGCCTCGGCGTGGCCAGACGTGCCGGAACATACTTCGCGGTAGTGCGGGTTCGGCGTATGGCCTCCGGTGTATCCGGAGATCACCGAGGTGACTCCAGTGGTCCGCTGGTAGACGGCGTCGAGGCACCAGAAGCATCCGGCGCCCAGAGTCAGGGTACGAAGTTCACTCATATTCCGTACAACCATGATGTGTGCCAGTTATTCCCGCTTCCGCACCCGGTGCCTGCTGCTGGTGCTCGTGGTGGCAGTTGGTGCGGTCAGCGACGAAGGTCAGCTGATTGGGCTCAGGCCACTGGGCGAGAGTCAGTGGCCCGTCGTCGAATTCCTCATCCTCGACCTCGAAACTGCTCGAATAGCCGACCCCGTCACCGCCGAGACCGAGCGGATGCAGCGTCCCTGACTTCGCCGCAGTCGACAGTTCGGCGGACGTCCGGGGCGGTGAGTCGGCATCGGTGCCGAAGAGATTGAGACTGCTGAGACGACCATCGACGATGTCGAGCGTGAGCTCCAGTCGCGCCGACGCATCTGCGTCCTGGGTGCCGACGACGGGGTAAGTCTGCTGTGCCGGGACGATCAGTGCGGACGACGCCTCTGGGTAGACGTCGATGTTCGAGACATCCTCGTCGCGCAGCAGTTCGGCGAGCTGCCGCGCATCCAGGGTGATGGGTTCATCGCCCGGATGCTGTGTGCGCGAATAGGTCACCCACACGAAGAATCGTGCGGATTTGAACTGTGCTCGCGCCGTATCGGCGGCTTCGGCAGAGACCGGATGCGGCTGTGCGAGCAGCTGATTGACTGCTCCGCGGATATGCTCCGGCAGTTCGATCTCGACCGGAGCGTACTCCAGGTCCTCGATCTGGTCGTGCTCCTCGAACTTGTCGAGGAGGGCCGCACAAGCGGCGACGAACGTGCCGCTGGCCGCTGCGCCCAGTCCTCGCCCGAAACCGGTAGGAAATTTGGCGTCAATCGTATCGGCGAAGTTCTGGGTCGGGTGCCACAGTGCCCAGCTGAAGGCACCGGAGGCAAACGCGGTGGTGAGATTGCGAAAGGACTGAGCCTTCTCCGCCTGCTCCCTCGGGTCCACCGTCGAGTACCGGACGGCTTGTCCTTCGTCCTCCTCGCCAGGCCCCCACACTGCACCCAAGTCGAACTCACCGTCGAGCGGTCCCGCGAAGGCCTTCGTTCCAACGATCCAGGTCAGCCCCGCATTGGCAACCGCATTGCCCAAGCGTGCCGCACGATCGTGTTCAGGCGCGAAGTCACGGCTGCGCACCAGAGCGAGGGCACTGGTTCCGGCAACGGCGATGGCACGGACAAGACTGCGATGACGAGGCGAGATATCGGGAAGATGCATGCGTCAATCGAAACATGGCTGCTTGTGCCGATCATGGGAATCGCCCCGGAAGGCGAGTTCTCCGGTCTCAGAGGAGCATCGAACTGGGCAGAGTGAATCCGAGCTCGCTGGCCGCCTGCTGGGTCGAGGGTTGGTTCCAGAATTTTGCCACCGAGGTGTTCGTCGACAGGGATCGCATCTCTGCTTTGTCGAGGTACATGATGCCGTCGAGGTGATCGGTCTCGTGGGCGACGATGCGTGCCGACCATCCGGCGACCACCTCGGCGATGGGCGTGCCGTTGAGATCAACGCCGGTGAGCTCGATCGAGCGCGGTCGGGCGACGACCGCCTGGTAGCCGGGGATCGACAGGCAGCCTTCGAAGAAGGCGACGTTCTCCGAGGTGGCGGGGGTGTATTCGGCGTTGAGGACGACGCGCAGGGGCATCGGGGACCGCTGTCGCACCTCGGCGGTCTCCGGGTCGAGGCTGCCGGGATCCTCTGCGACGAACATCGACAGACCGATGCCCACCTGCGGCCCGGCCAACCCCACGCCAGGTGCGGCGAGCATGGTTGCCCGCATCACCTCGGCGAGTTGGGCCAGTTCCGCGTCGTCGACCTGCCCGTCGAAGGGACGGGTGGTCTGCCGCAGGATCGGATCGCCGGCTTCGACGATCGGGGCCACTCCCCCGCCTGCTTCAGCGGCGGCGAGGACGGCGCGGATCTGGGCGGCGACGTGGGCATCGGCATCGTTCATGGGCATGACGCTGTCAGCTCAATCAGACGTCGCGGGCGACGATGAGCTCGGCGTGCTTGAGCAGCGGTGCGTCGATCATCTTGCCCTCGTAGGCAAACGCACCCTTCTCGGACTTCGCGAGTTCGAGCACGGCCTTCGCCCAGGTCAGCTGCTCTTCGCTGGGGCGGAAGGCATCGCGGACGACGGGGACGTGGTTGGGGTGGATGGAGACCTTGCCGCTGAAACCGGACTGGACGGCGTCCTCGGCCTCCTCAGCCAGGCCCTCGAGGTTCGGGATGTCGGCCCAGATCGAGTCGAGGGCGAACTTGCCGTGGGCGCGGGCGGCCAAGAGGGTCGAGTTGCGCACGTGTTTGGCCACGTCGCGGTAGCTGCCATCAGCGGTGCGCGAGGATCCCCCGCCGAGGTCGGCGATGAGGTCTTCGGATCCCCACATCAGTGCGTAGGCGTTGGCAGCGGCGGCGATCTCGGCGACGTTGACGGCACCCAGTGCCGTCTCGATCAGGGCGATGACCTGGTAGTCGGCGAGGACCGTGAGGTCGGAGGCGTGCTCGGCCTTCGGCAGCATGACGGCCGTGTAGGCGGTCTTCGCCAGCATCGCCAGATCCTCGCCGAGGTGGTCCGAATCTCGAGCATTGATGCGCACCACCGTACGGGTGGGGTCCAAGGGGTAGTCGATGATCGACTCGCGGGCAGCGGCTTTGTCACCGTCGTTGACGGCGTCCTCGAGATCGAGGATGACGATGTCGGAGCGTTCGGCGGCCTTTGTGTAGCGGTCGGGGCGGTCACCGGGGACGAAGAGCCAGGCCGGTTTGAATTCCAATGTCATCGTGGTGCTCACTTTCCTGTCTCGGGCGCTGTGTCTGCGTGGCTGGAGTCGAACATCATGGTCTGGCGCACGGCCTTGGCCACGAGCGTTCCGTCCTGGTTGTAGCCGCGGTGTTCCAAGGTCACGATGCCCTGGCCGGGACGGGACTTCGACGCGCGTTTGTCGAGGATCGTCGTCTCCGCATACAGGGTGTCGCCATGGAAGAGCGGGGCCGGGAAGGCGACCTCGGAGAAGCCGAGATTGCCGACGATGGTGCCCTGCGTCAGCTGCGTGACCGAGAGGCCGATGAGGGTGGAGAGTGTGAACATCGAGTTGACGAGGCGCTGGCCGAAGGGCTCTGTCGCTGCGAAGGCCGCGTCGAGGTGAAGGGCCTGCGTATTCATGGTCACGGCGGTGAACCAGGTGTTGTCCGCCTCGGTGATGGTCCGGCCCGGTGCATGCTTGTAGATCGCGCCGACTTCCATCTCGTCCAGCCACAGACCTCGTTGTTCGATGACCTTCTGCTCACTCATGCGTCACTCCTCTGTGTCACGTGTGTCTCTGACCACTTGTCGTGATGCGAGCTTATCGTCTGCCGCCCGACGGCAGGCAGTCAGGGTCCCTGCGTGGGATCCTGACTGCCTGCGGCCGGCTTAGCTGCCGATTTCACCCGAGCAGCACGGTTGGCGATCTCAGTTGGCGATCTCGGCCTCGAATACGTTGAAGGCGGAGTTCCAGCCGTCGTAGGCGCTGGCGTCGGAGCCGGAGTCGTTGGGAATGCCGGTCAGAGCGAACGTCATCCGGGTGGTGTTCGCATCGATCTCCTCGAACACGACGCTGACCTGCGGAGCGTCGTCGACATCGTCGGGACTTCCCCAGGTGAAGTCGAGCCGGTGAGGCGCGTCGATTACCAGGTATTTGCCCGCGGTGGGGAATTCCTGTCCTGTCTCCTCGATGCGCATGGTGTAGGTGTAGAGACCGCCGACGCGCAGGTCGACGCTGACGGACTCTCGTGGCGTGACCAATGTTTCCGGATGGAACCAGCGGGCAATGACATCGGGATTGGTCCAGGCTTCCCAGACACGGTCTCGTGGTGCGGCGAAGTCTCTCACGATGGTGAAGCCGGGCTCCTCCGTCGTCGGCTGCGCGGTGTCGGCGGCTGTGCTGTTGTGGTTCATGATGATTCTCCTCCTTGAGTCGATCATTTCTCCTCGGCCAATACCTGGTCGAGGTTGTCGAATCGCTGCTGCCAGTCCTCGTGTGCTGCCATCAGCCACTCGTTTGCGGCCGACAGCGGCCCAGTGTTGAGATGCACGATTCGTCGCTGTGCGCTCTTGACCCGGGTGATCAGCCCCGCGTCCTCGAGCACCTTGAGATGCTGTGAGACCGCCGATCGGCTGATCGGCAGCGGTTCGGCGAGGTCTCCGGCGCTGAGGTCACCGTCGCGCAGACGATCGACCATCGCCCGCCTGGTCGGATCGGCCAGAGCACCGAACAGAGCATTCAAGTTCATTTCAGCACTTCCTTAATTAAGGGATTACTACAATACGCCGGTGTGATGAGCTGTCAAGGGTTTTCGCTCAAACCCGACTAGGCTAGGAGACAGCCGTAAGGGCTCGCCGACTATCTTCAGGAGAGACATGGACCGCGACTCGATCGAATGCTGGTTGACCGACATGGACGGTGTCCTGGTCAAGGAGAACAATCCCCTGCCCGGCGCGGCCGAGCTCCTCGCGCAGTGGCGTCAGGCCGACATTCCCTACCTGGTACTGACGAACAATTCGATCTACACCGCCCGAGACCTCTCTGCTCGGCTCCGCTCGAACGGCCTCGACGTTCCCGAGTCGAAGATCTGGACCTCGGCGATGGCCACCGCAGACTTCCTGTCGAACCAGGTCGAGCACGGCACCGCCTATGTCGTCGGTGAGGCGGGACTGACCACCGCCATCCACGAGGCGGGGTTCATCATGACCGAGAAGGATCCGGACTTCGTCGTCGTCGGCGAAACCCATTCCTACTCCTTCGAGGCGATCACCAAGGCGATCCGCCTCATCCAGGGCGGTTCGCGCTTCATCGTGACCAACCCCGACGCCACCGGCCCCAGCCCTGAAGGTGTCCTCCCTGCCACCGGCGCCATCGCCGCCCTCATCACGAAGGCCACGAACCGTGACCCCTATGTCGTGGGCAAGCCGAACCCGATGATGTTCCGCTCCGCACTCAATCAGATCGGCGCGCACTCGGTGAGCACCGCAATGATCGGCGACCGAATGGACACCGACATCATTGCGGGAATGGAGGCAGGCATGCACACGGTGCTCGTTCTCTCAGGCATCTCCACCGCCGAGGATGTGCGCCATTTCCCCTTCCGCCCCAACGAGATCGTCAACGGAGTCCATGACCTCCTCGACGTCCCCCTCGATCAGCGGGATTCACTGGGACCCGACGCCACCGGCTCCGCCTGAGGCGCCCCGCGGGACACCGAGCCAACTCGCCTCAGCGAACTCGACTCACTGCAGTGACGAAGTCAGGCGCATGACTGACTCCAGGTAGCGGCGGATGTAGGGTCGCTGCTCCCATTCGTCGAGGGAGAGCTCACTGCTCTCGGCCTGGTACTCGGCGACCACCTCGGCGATGTCGTGGACGAGGTCACCGCCTGTCGTGAGCAGGCTGATCTCGTAGTTGAGGCCGAATGAGCGCATGTCCAGGTTCGACGAGCCCATCACCGCGTACTCATCGTCGACGATGAGGCACTTGGTGTGCAGGACCTGCGGCTTCGGGTAGCGGAAGATCCGCACTCCGACTTCCAGCAGCGACCGGTAGTACGAGGCCTGGGCGAAGTCGACCATGAACTGGTCGGCCTGTTCGCTGACGTAGAGTTCGACGTCGACGCCGCGCTCGGCGGCGGTGACGACGGCGGCCAACAGGGACTCGTCGGGCACGAAGTACGGGCTGACGATCGCCAGACGCTTCTGCGCCAGGTATATCAGCGAGGTGAAGACTTTGAGGTTGGGTTCGGTGGTGAAGCCCGGGCCCGAGGGAACGAGCTGCATGGCGCTCGTCTGCCCACCCACGTCCGGTAGGTAGGCATCACGATCATAGGTCCTGATCCCCAAGGCCTCATCGCATTCGGTGTACCAGTCGGTGGCGAACACGGCCTCGACGGCGGCGACGATGGGCCCGGAGAGTTCGACCATGATGTCGTGCCAGGCCCGGCCGATCTTCACGTTCGACTTCTTCAGGTACGAGGAGTCGATCATGTTCTGGGACCCCATCATCGCCTTCTTCCCGTCGACGACGAGGAGCTTGCGGTGGTTGCGCAGGTCAATGCGCCGGGCCTTCCCACGCCAAGGGATGAAGGGCAGCATGAGGTGCCAGTCGATTCCGCCCTTGGTCAGACGCTTGCCGAGGCGGTGGAATCCCGGATACTTCCGCGAGCCGATGTGGTCGAAGAGGACCCTGACCTTCACACCCCGGTCAGCGGCACGTTCGAGTGCGCGGAAGAAGACGTCGGTCGTCGAATCCCAGGCCATGATGTAGATCTCGACGTGCACGTATTCGCGCGCCTCATCGACGAGTTCTGACATCCGCTTGATGCTGGCCTCGTAGTCGCTGGTGACACCGTGGCTGTCGCCGGTGACCATCGGCAGAGCCGTGAGCCTGCGCCCCAGCTGAGCGATCGACACGAACCCGGGGGCAGTCTGCAGCGACGGGGGCACGTCGGGCAGGTCGTCGGCACCCTCGTGCATGAGCTCATCGGCCTGCGCCTGAATGCGTGCCCGACGCCGATTGATGTAGGGGCTGCCGAGCATGAGGAACAGCGGGATCCCGACGATGGGGACGAACAGGAT
>NZ_JAKDJU010000308.1 GCF_030453725.1 Brevibacterium picturae | reverse complement strand
CCGTCGATCCTCATGGTCATCTACGCCGGCATCGCCTCCGTGCCCGTGGGCCCGGCACTCATGGCCGGCGCCCTGCCCGGAATTCTGCTCGCCCTGTGCTTCGCCGCCTTCATCTTCGCCATCGGAGTCATCACCCCGAAACTCGTCGGCCGCGGCGTCGACACCGCAAACCGCACGACACCCACCTGGTGCCAACGGCTGACCTCACTCGGCGGAGTCTGGGGCTTCCTGGTCATCCTCGTCGTCCTCTTCGGCGGCATGTTCTCCGGCATCTTCACACCGACCGAGGCCGGAGCCGCGGCCGCGCTGTGCTCCGTTCTGCTGTGCCTGTGGGAGAAGCGGGGCGACCATCCCTGGCGAAAGATCGCGGAGTCGGCCATGGCTACGGTGTCGGCCACCTCGGCGATCTTCTTCATTATGATCGGTGCCACGATGCTCACCAGCCTGCTCGCGATCACGGGGCTGGCCCCCATCCTCACCGGCTTCATCACCGACCTGGGGCTGTCCCGGGTGGGGTTCCTGCTCGTGCTCATCGTCCTCTACGTCATCATGGGCATGTTCTTCGACACCATGTCGATGATGCTGCTGACCATTCCGATCCTGCTGTCGACGCTGGAGACGATGGGGGTCAGCCCGCTCTGGTTCGGTGTCTTCGTCGTTCTCCTCGGCGAGTTCGGCATGGTCACCCCGCCGGTCGGCATCATTCCCTACATCATCCACAGCATCGTCAAGGACAAGGCCGTCAACCTCGGGCACACCATCACGCTGCGCGACATCTTCATCTCCCTGCTGTGGTTCCTCCCCGTCGCCGTGGTCTTCCTCGTCCTCCTGGTCGCCGTACCAGGCATGACCGAATGGCTGCCCGATCTCATCGAGCGCACCAGCGGTGGCATGGCCAGTAGCTGACCCTCGCCGAGGTGGCCCTGCAGTTCCGTCGCACACGCCGTTGCGGGGATTCCGGGCGGTGTGAGGGGAGTCATAACAGGGTGGACTCATTCAGATCTATGATCGAAGGAAACTCTCAGTCGTTGTTCAAAGGGGTCTCATGAATCGCATTCGTTCGGCGGCAGTCCGCCCTCTCACCGCCGTCGCGACGGTCGCGTCGCTGGCGCTCTTGGCCGGATGCGCCGGATCTGTCGGCGGGAGCGATTCAGACTCGGATGCTTCCGCAGGGGAGGGCTTCGCCTACGACGCTTCGCAGGATGAGATCGATGATGCTCTGGCCGATCTTGAACCCGTGACTCTGAAATTCCAGCCTTCGGCGATGTCGGAGAAGTCGATCCTCGCGCCGAACGGGCTCGATGTGAAGAAGGCGATCGAGGAGCGCTCGGGCGGGAAGATCACCGTCGACATCGTCTGGGGTCAGGCGATCGCCAGCTACGCCGACGTCGATGACGCTTTGGCTGACGGCCGAGTCGATCTCGCCTTTACCCTGCCGTCCTACACTCCCGCCGAATACCCTGCCTTCGACGCGCTCGGCACCGCCATGTCGACTCTGCCGTCCTCGCCGGTGGCCAGTGATCTGGCCGCGAACGCTGCCGGTGTCCAGGCGGCGTGGGAGACGCCCGAAGTGCTTGCCGAGTTCGAGGACAAGAACCTCGTTCCGCTCATCCCGATGCTCGCCGCCGGTGGGTATTCCACAATGTGTTCGAAGCCGATGACGTCTCTCGATGATTGGAATGGCAAGCAGCTGCGTGTCGGTTCGGCTGCCGCCGGGAAGCAGGTGACCGATCTGGGAGCCACTCCTGTGTCGCTGTCGTTCCCGGAGACCTATGAGGCGCTGCAGCGCGGGACCGTGGACTGCGACCTCGGCCAGCTCGCACCGAACGTCGAGGCCGGAACGTTCGAAGTCGCGCCGAACATCGGAGTCGCCTCGGATGCAGGCATTGCCCGATCTGCCGGTGCCATCACAGCAGGGAAGAAGTACTCAGAACTTCCGGTGGCCTACCAGCAGGTCGTATTCGACTCGATGTCCACGACCTTCTCCACCATGATGGAGGTTGTCATCGGTGCCAAGGCGATGGCCGTCGAGCAGGCGAAGGACAACGACGGTTCGGTCAAGCCGTTCGACGATGACGTGCAGAAGCAGATGGCGACATACGCGAAGACACTGTCGGATAAGACGGCCGAGAAGGCCGGTGTGCCCGATGCCCCGAAGACGCTGAACTCGGCGGCGAGCGACTGGCAGAAGTCCGTGAGCGAACTCGGCT
>NZ_JAKDJU010000307.1 GCF_030453725.1 Brevibacterium picturae | reverse complement strand
CCGGCCATCACCTCGTCGGCGATGTAGATGATGTCGTGCTTGTCGCACAATGCCCGCACGCCCTGCATGTAGTCACTGCCCGGCAGCATGATGCCGGCGGTGCCGGGAATGGTCTCGAGGATGAGCGCGGCGATCGTCGACGGGCCTTCGAGTTCGATGGTGCGCTCGAGGTGGCGCAAAGCCCGTGCTGTCTCCTCCGCCTCGGTGGTGGCAGAGAATTCGGACCGGTAGAGGAAGGGCCCGAAGAAGCGGACGACTCCGGAGTCCCCGCGGTCGTTGGACCAGCGGCGCGGGTCGCCGGTGACGTTGACGGCGGTCTCGGTGCCGCCGTGATACGAACGGTAACGGGAGAGGACCTTGTGTTTGCCGGTGTGCAGCCGGGCCATGCGGATCGCGTGCTCGTTGGCGTCGGCTCCGCCGTTGGTGAAGAACACGTGGTCGAGGCCCGCAGGGGTCCGGTCGGTGATGAGTCGCGCGGCCTCCGACCGGGCAGCGTTGACGTGGGCGGGGCTGATCGTGCACAGCAGGTCGGCCTGGTCCTTGATGGCTTGCACGACCTTCGGGTGCTGGTGCCCGATGTTGGTGTTGACCAACTGGGAGGAGAAGTCGAGGAAGGATTGCCCTTCCCCGTCGACGATGCGCGAGCCCTGGGCCCGGGAGACGGTCATCGGATCGATCAGTTCCTGGGCCGACCATGAGTGGAAGACATGTGCCCGGTCGAGTTCGTATGCCCTGGCCGATTCGTCCTTGATCGCTGAGATTTCAGTGTCGCTGAGCTGCTGCACTCCCCATCACCCTTTCACCATTGTTCAGGCAATCGCCACACGTCTTCCGCGTCGGGTGGCGGCGCGCGTTCCGCGCGTGTCCGCTCATCGTAGATCAGATTCACACGATTGCCGAGACCACCCGCGTCCGTGGCGTTGGGTAGAGTGAAACGCATGCCCTACCGCACCATCGCTGCCCCCACCGAAGCCGAGATCGAGATCAAGAAGTCACGCTTCATCGGGTTCGTCGCACCGGTCGCCGACGAGGCAGAGGCCAGGGAAGTCATCGCCGAGCGCAGGAACGCTCATCCGAAGGCGCGCCATCACTGCACGGCGTTCGTCCTCGATCCCGATTCGCGCACACAGCGGTTCAGCGATGACGGTGAACCGGCGGGCACGGCCGGGGCACCGATCCTCGACGTCGTGACCGGTCATGGGCTGACCTTCGTCGTCGCGGTCGTGACCAGGTATTTCGGGGGAACTCTGCTGGGTGCGGGAGGACTCGTCCGCGCTTACGGCCAGGCCACCTCGGCGGCGTTGGACACGGCTCGCGTCGTGACGAAGCATGAGTTGGTGCCCGTGCGCGCCGACGTCGACTACGCCCAGGCCAATGCGCTTCAGCGGGCCGCCGGGAACCGCGGATGGACGACGCGAGCTCAGTACGGCGCGCAGGTGGAGATCGACATGATGACCCCCGTCGCCGAGGTGGATGCTGCCCTGGCGATGTACGCAGACATCACCGCCGGACAGGCAGAGCCCTCCGTCGGTGATGTCGAATGGGTGTGATCAGTATCGGACGGTTCAGTCCAGCGTTGCGATCTTCCCGACCTGAGCGTTGGTCAACATGACGAGATCTTCGGGTCGGATCTCGATTTCGAGACCGCGCCGACCTGCAGAGACGAAGACCGAGGAGTGCTCGAGCGCAGTGCGGTCGATGACGACCGGAACAGCATGGCGCTGGCCGAACGGGGAAACCCCACCGACCGGGTAGCCGGTGCGACGCTCGGTCTCGGCCACGCCCGCCAACTGAGCCTTCTTCGCTCCGCGTGCGGAGGACAGGCCCTTGAGGTCAAGCTGCCCGGATACGGGAACCAGAGCGGTGACGGGTGCGCCGTCGACCTGGATCATGAGGGTCTTGAACACCTGGTCGGAGCCGACGCCGAGCTTATCGGCGGCCTCTGACCCGTAACGGCGGGTCCTCGGATCGTGATCGAAGCTGTGCAGGGTGTAATCGATGCCTGCCAGGTTGAGTACGCGGACGGCCGGGGTAGCCGCGCTTGTCGGTTTGGATGCCACTGTCATATGGGGGTCGTGCCTCCTGCCCGTAAATCGGCGGGGACACGCGGAACATTTCTGTCCGGGGGCTGTTGACCCCTGTGTTCCCGCGTCGATACGGACGGAATGTTGTATCGAGTGCTGATGGGTACCCGCCCACAATAAGCGAAGTC
>NZ_JAKDJU010000084.1 GCF_030453725.1 Brevibacterium picturae | reverse complement strand
CCGTCGTAGCCGCCGAGGTGGGACCGAGCTGCGATCGATCCTCCTGGCAGCTGAGACGGGATCGCGATCAGGCCCTCGCCCAGGGGCAGGGCCCGCGTCAGCCCGGAGGTCAGCGGCAGGCCGATCTCCAAGTCGACCGTGTCGCTGGGTTGGCGCGTGTACAACGCGAACGCGGGAGCAGCAATCTCCTTCTCCGCCTCGGCCAGGGCCGGGAACAGCCCCGAGAAGGTCCGATCGAAGAGTCCGGGAAGATCTTCCATGGACACGTTCCTGGCCTCCACGACGGCTGTGGGGATCTGAGACGCTTCGAGCACGGTGAGCTCGGTGAATGGTTCGGTCCGGTTGAAACTCGACTCTGACATCAGTAGTCCTCTCGGTTCCGCCTACCCGCCCACAGCCGCCTCGGCGGGCTTTCAGGGTGCCTCGGTGCTTCGGGGGCCTGGATCGCTTAGTGTCTCACGATCCTAATATGTCCGAGGGCCCTGTCGGAAGGGTCTAAGCGGAAGGGCCTAAGCCGAGGTGCGGGCCGGAACGGACTTCGCCGCGATCGCCGAGGCCATCGGAGACATCGTCGCGGCCTGTGCGGCGGCGCCTTCGATTCCGCAGACCTCGAGCCAGTTGCCCAGCATCAGATAGCCGCATTCGGTGAGCACCGACTCCGGGTGGAACTGGACTCCGAACAACGGCTGCTCACGATGTTCGATCGCCATGACGACACCATCCTCGGTGCGGGCCGTGACCATGAACTTCTCGACGTCGATGGTCTCGTCGACGATCGCCAGCGAGTGGTACCTGGTCACGGTCAGAGGATTCTTGCAGCCGAAGAAGATGCCCTGGCTGTCATGTGTGATGACCGAGGTCTTGCCGTGCATGAGCACCGGCGAGTGGGTCACCGTGGCACCAAAGACCTCGCCGAGGGCCTGGTGGCCCAGGCAGACTCCGAACACCGGGGTGCCGGACGTCTCCGCCCAGGAGATGAGGTCCGGGCACACTCCCGATTCGGCCGGCACACCCGGACCTGGGGACAGGAGGACACCGTCGAAGTCGGCCGCCAGGGCCACGACAGCCTCGGCGGACATATCGTCATTGCGGATGACCTGCGTCTGCGCTCCGAGCTCACGGACATAGGACACGAGCGTGTAGACGAAGCTGTCATAGTTGTCGACGACGAGGATCTTAGTCATTGGCCACCGCTTCCATCAGTCACAGTTGCGTTGTTGAAGGGCATGTAGGGGGCGACGACCGGGAAGACGTACTGCATGAGCAGCAGCACCACGGCCGCGATGAGGATGAGTGCGAAGATGAGTTTGACGAACCAGTTCCCGGGAAGCACTCGCCAGATCAGACCGTACATTCTCAGGCACCACCGTTCTTGCTGACCTTGTCGTAGGCCTTCGAGTCCTTGATGTTGTCCGGCGCGCCGTCGCCGGCTGGGGTCCAGTCGGTGAGCTCGGCGTAGGCGATGTAGCGCTCCCTCGCCGAGAACATCGGATTGCAGGCCGTCATCGTGAGGATCCGGTCCTTGCCCTTGAACGTCGGCTCATTGGGGACCGGTGCGAGAACCTCGACGGCATCGGGGAGGATGATGTCGAAGTTGCGGAACGTGTACGTGTAGAAGCCGTCCTTGGTCTGGACGATGATCTCGTCACCGGGGCGCAGCTTCGCGATCTGGTTGAACGGCTTGCCGTAGGTGACGCGGTGGCCGGCGACCGAGAAGTTGCCCACCTCACCCGGCATCGCCGAGTTCGGGTACCGGCCCACGCCCATCCGGTTGAGGACGGGTTCGAGATCGACGCCCTCGGCGACCGTGCGGTAGTAGTCGTCGCCGAAGCGCGGAATGTAGAAGATGCCGAACGCGTTGTTCTTCTCCACCGGATCAGCCACGACCGGTTCGTCCGGGTCGGCGGGAAGCTCGTTGGGGTCCTGGTTCGACCAGTCCTCGGTGAGTTTGTCGGCCAGAACCTCGTTGTCGCGGTTGGCTTCGATGTCGGTCCACCACAGCTGCCAGACCACGAACAGGATGAGAACCATTCCGGCCGTGATGCAGAGCTCGCCGAAGGTGCGGACAGTGCCGCGAACGGGGCCGAGCGGTTCACGTTCGGGTTTCTGCCTGCGACGACTTGTGCGACGACCTCCATCGGACTGTCCACCGTTGCCGGCAGCGGCCGCACCAGTATGGGCGCCGAGGCGGGGATCCGTTTCGCCGTTGACCGTCGGTTGTCTCTGGGTGGAGTCCTGGTGCGCGGGCGGGACGTCGGAGTACACGGCCGTCGGGGCACCGTTTGCGGCGGCGGCTTCGGCCTCACGGCGACGAAGTTCACGCCGGCTGGGAAGTGGTTGATCGGGTGCTGTGCTCATGGGTTCTGTGGCCGGACCTGCGTCGTGGCCGCCGTACCCGCCCTGAGACAGATGTCGTTCGTCGGCTGGGTGGTGCGAGGAGTTCTGTCTCTGAGCAGGACGAATAGTGGGTCGCGAGGACGCGTTCGCGTCTGATTCGTTACCCGAGGAGGGACCATTCACCACTGCTGCACCGTGCCTATTGTTTCAAATCCGGGGCTCGCCCAGAGGGCAAGCGGGGACACCGTATTGCACTTTATCGTATGAAACCGTATAAACAGGTCGTTCTCAGGGTAGTTGGAGTTTTTAAAACTGCCGGATGTCACGAGTAGACTGATGTGCGATTGTCCCTATTCATTCAATCGGTGGCCTCAGCAATGGTCGGCCGTATAAGGAGTACTCGTGGCCAAGTCCAACCGACGGACCCAGCGCCCCCAGCGCACTTCTCGCACGTCGTCGAAGGCCGATGTCGAAACCACGGCCCAGCCGAATGACAATGTCGAGACAGTCGAGGATCCGCAGGCTGAGCAGGCAGATGCTGTGAAGGACGACAGCCTCGAGGGCGAGCTCCTCGACCTGGACGACGGTGACGACAAGTCCGATGTCGTTCCCGCCGACAGCGACGCTGATTCTGACGGTGACGGTTCTGCCGATTCTGACGGTGACGGTTCTGAGGCACAGTCGGCGGACGACGCTGACGCCGACGACAAGGCCGCCGCAGCCGCCGATGACTCTGAGAAGTCCGAGAAGGCGGCACAGTCCGAGAAAACCGCCGCAGCCGACAAAGACAGCTTAGGCAAGGACGAAGACGGCAAAGACAGCAAGTCGTCGAAGAAGAGCGAGACCGCCAAGGGAGCGTCCGCCAAGAGTTCTGCAGTCAAGGGTTCTGCAGTCGCCAAGGGATCCTCGGCCAAGCGCACCTCGCGCTCAGGCAACCCGGCCAAGCGATCTCAGGGACGCAAGACCGCCACATACACCTCGCAGTCCGGTCAGCAGACGATCAAGCCGAATCCCAGCTGGTTCCTGCCGGTGCTCATCGGTCTCCTGCTCATCGGACTGGTCTGGCTTGTGACCTTCTATGTATCGCAGGGAGCCTTCCCGGTCGAGGCATGGGCCAACTGGAACATCCTCATCGGATTCGGGTTCTTCGTCGCGGGGCTGATCATGTCCACCCGCTGGCGGTAATCCGCAGGCCGCAGGCCACTTCTCGAAAAACGGGCGTTGTGTCGACGCACGGGTGTGAAAACCCGGTAGTCGACGCAGCGCCCGTTTTTCGATTGCGCATTCGGTGTCGCGCGCACTCGCGCGGCCCACCTGCAGCTGCGGTGTTCATCGGCTATTGCCGTTTCCATTGCCGCCGCGGCGACCTTGTCCACAGGGTCGAAGTTATACCCAAGCCGGGAGCGTCGCTTGTGTATAACTTATTTTGAGCTTGTGACCTGGGTAAATACACGCATGTAAGTTATCCACCATGTGGATAAAGGCTGTGGACAACTAATTTCAGGGATCGAAGATGCCAATTTTCCGCCGAAGTCTGATATCGGCCTGAGAGTCGCTGGGGCCCGTGGAATGATGGCCACCTGGCGGAGATCTGTCGCACCACCTGCCGGTGATCTGTCGCGCCACATGCCGGAGACCTGTCGCGCCACATGCCGGTGATCTGTACGCATCACATGGCGGCGATCTGCCAGGCATCGCTGATCCGCCACGCACCGGCGGCAAACATCACCAGCAGCAGCCCGAGGGCCGCAAGCCCGAAGACCGGCCTCGACTGCTTCTCCGGCACCAACAGAGCACCACAGCCCAGCACGAAGCCCGCAATGAGCCCGCCGAGGTGGGCCTGCCAGGACACTCCTGCGACGAGGAATCCGTAGCCGAAGTTGAGAGCGACGAAGAGCACGACCCCGGTGATGTTGCGGTCGAGCCTCCGTGTCGGCACCAGGAGGACTCCGATGATGGCGAAGACCGCGCCGGAAGCACCGATGTTGTTCGTCACCCAGTCCAGAGAGAACGGCTTCGCGAGGACGAGGACCATCGCCGATCCGCCGATCGTCCCGAGCAGGTAGAGGATGAGGAAGCGCCAGCGGCCGAGGGCACGCTCGACGAATGAACCGAAGAAGAACAGGCCGATCATATTGGCCAGGAGATGGAACGGTGACGGCTGTTCATGCACCAGCGCCACCGTCAGCACCCGCCACGGCTGCTCCAGCGCCAGTGCGGGAACAAAGCTGAGTCGGTGGACAAGATCCAGGCCAGGCAGCAGCTGGGCAAGGAACACCACGCCCGTGAGGATCATGATCGTGCGGGTGACAAGCGGAGGGGACATGGAAAGGGCCCGGCCGGTCTCCCGTGCCGAGCCCTCCTGAGGTGTGTCCATCACACCATGGTACTCAGTTCAGTGCATCTGCGTACTGACTGCGGTCAGTGCGCATGCTCACCGGCGAATCGCATTCAGCCGCTGATTTCGACCGATTCCAAGACGACTGGTTCAACCGGCTTGTCCATGGCTGCGGTGCGCACGTTGTTGATCTCGTCGGCGACCTTCTGCGAGGCTTCGTCGGCGACCTCGCCGAAGATGGTGTGCTTGCCGTTGAGCCACGGAGTTTCGGCAGTCGTGATGAAGAACTGCGAACCGTTCGTGCCGCGTCCCATCTGCTTGCCGGCATTGGCCATGGCCAGCAGGTACTTGCGATCGAACTGGAGTTCCGGGTGGATCTCATCGTCGAAGGTGTAGCCGGGGCCGCCGGTGCCGGTGCCCAGCGGGCAGCCGCCCTGGATCATGAAGTCCGAGATGATGCGGTGGAAGTTGAGGCCGTCGTAGAACGGACGCTTGGTGGGTTCGCCGGTCGCAGGATCGGTGAACTCACGCTCACCCTTGGCCAGTTCCACGAAGTTGGCAACGGTCTTCGGGGCGTGGTTGCCGAAGAGGTTGATGGTGATGTCACCGTGGTTGGTGTGCATGATCGCTGTGTGCGTAGAAGCTGTAGTCATAGGGGCATTCTTTCACGCCCTCACTGCTTCCGCAGATTCTCCCGCCACGGATTGCGGACTCTGTCAGCGTTTCTGCAGACAATTTCATGACAGCCTGGTGTCCGGCAGCTTGCACCTAGGCCTTAGACTGAGACAGATCAATTGACCCCGACAAAGAGGATTGGGAATGTTCATGTCGAAGAAGTCAGCTCGAGATCCGTTCGCTTCGAAGCTCGATTCCGCGAAGAAGACGTCACTCCGAGTCCTGGCCGATGCCAGCGGGGCCGCAAGTCCAAAGCTCCGCGAAGCCGCTGACAAGGCACGCCCTCAGGTCGAAGCCCTTGCAGAGAAGGCTCGGCCGCAGGTGGAAGCACTTGCCGATCGGGCCGAGGGGCTTGCCGTCAAGGCACGCCCCCAAGTCGAAGCATTCGCAGACAAAGCGAACGAACAGGTGCACGCGTGGGCGGACAAGCTCGATGCCTACCGTCCCGAGGCCACCGAACGTGCCGGCAAGTTCGCGTCGAACGCCGCCAACTCGCTGGCAACTGTTGAGACACCGCAGCTCGTCGACGATCTCGCCGTGCGCCTGACCGGCGACAAGAAGGCTGTGAAGAAGGCTCGCAAGGCCCTCACGAACGCCGGAAAGCGCATCCAGAAGGACACCACACGCAAGTCCGGCGGCGGCAAGGCCGCAGTCGTGTGGACTCTGGTCATCGGTTCGGCAGCCGGAATCGGCTACTACGTGTGGAAGAAGGCACAGCCGGTCGAGGATCCATGGTCGACACCGTTGCCCAACAACCGTCCGGAAGATGCCCGTCCGGTGGGTTCGACCCCCGCTTCCCGCCAGACCGCAGCACCCGAGGTATCGCAGACAGCAGTGCCCGATTCGAAGACCGCCGAGGCGGCCGCTGCCACGACACCGACCCCGAAGCCCGCGAGCGAGGCCAAGGACACCAAGGCCACACCGGCGACCATCGTCAAGCCTGCCGAGGATTCGAAGTCAGCCGCGGAGAAGTCATCCGCCGAGACCGAAGAAGACAAGAACGCCAAGCACTGATCTGCTCTGAACCACCGGTCAGCTGACCGGCACAGACAGATTGAACGGCTCCCGCCGCTGAAGTCCACTCACAGGAGAAGGTGAGAACAGCAGCGACGGGAGCCGTTCGTCATTCATCCAGGACCTATCATCGTCGGGAACCTATGATCATCGGGAACCTATTCGCCCAGAACCTCACGACGGCTGGCCGACCCACCGCCTCGGAACCGGCCGGATATCCGAACTGCCAGCAGACCTGAGATCGTGAACGCAAGAGTCGCTGCGAAGATGAGCAGGATCGGGGCCGTCCATCCATCGGTGACATTGCCCAACCAGCCCGCGAACGGCGGGGCCAGCGTGGCAGCGAGGTAGCCGCCGCCCTGTACGCGAGCAGACGCGGATGCAGTCTCCCGGTCGCTTCCGGCGGTGCGAGCGATGATGGAGAAGATCGCGGTGAATCCGCCGCCCTGGGCGACTCCGCCGGTGATCGCCCACAGCACATAGAAGCTCGGGGCCAACAGCAGCCCGACGGGCAGTGAGATCCACAGTGCGGCGATGATCGCCACCGGCACCCAGGGCTTGGTCCGAACCGCCAGCAGCGGCACACCGAATGCTCCGAGAATGGCGGCGACCTGGAACAGCGAGGCTGTGCCGCCCGCGGCTGCCGAGTCCAAGCCTCCTGTATCGGAGAGGATCGAGGGCAGCCAGGTCGTGGTCGTGTAGTAGGCGATCGACTGTCCGCTGAAGGTGATCACGAGCAGTGCGATGATGGCACGGAATTCGGGAGGGGCCTCGCGCCAGGGTCGCCGCCTCGCAGCGGACTCCGGTGCCGGTGACGCTTCCTCCGAGGCCGCGAACAGCGCATTGCGTCTGACCCGCAGCCGGATCACGAACAGCCAGTAGGCGAGTCCGACCACGGCCAGACCGCCCCAGATGGCCACTGCCCACCGCCACCCGAGCGCTGCTGCCAAGGGCCCCGTGCCGAGGAGGGTGATCATGGAACCGACGTTCATGGTGGCCGAATACAGGCCCGTCACGATCGACACCTGACTCCACGGGACCTCACGCCGAATGATCACCGGCACCGCGATATTGCCCAAGGTGATGGCGAATCCGATGATTCCGGTGCCCGCGAGCACGAGCCAGGGCGGCCCGATCGAGCGCAGCACGGTTCCCAGCAGAACACCGGTGAGGCAGGACAGCACTGCCGCCTCCGCACCGAACCGCCCGATCGTCTTGCCCGCAATAGGGGTGACGAGGGCGAACAGCAGCACCGGCAGGCCCGTGAGGAGACCTACCCCCGCCGCGCTCAGCCCCGTATCGTCCTGGATGTCGCCGAGGACGGCCGTCGGAGCGATGATCGGTGCCCGCAGGTTGATCGCCAGAACGACGATGCCCACGACCATCCACGGCAGCATCCGCCGGGCGACGGACGGGTCCGGCTGGTTCACATGCGCTCGGGCACGCGAATGCCGAGAACCCCGAGGCCGGCCTCAAGCACTTCGAGGACGGTCTGGCTCAGCCGCAGCCGGGAATCGCGCACCTCGGCGGATTCGGCGATGAGGACCGGGCACTGCTCGTAGAACGAGGTGAATGACTGGGCCAGGTCGAAGAGGTACGTGCACAGACGGTGCGGCGTGGACCCGGCTACCACCTCTGCGATGACATCGGAGAGTCCGAGGAGCGCCAGAGAAAGGTCACGTTCGGCAGCCTCGCCGAGGTGGATCGGCGCAGTCGTGAATGCCTCCCCGTCCGCCTTGCGCAGGATCGAGCGGATCCGTGCGCCGGCGTACTGCAGGTAGGGCGCGGTGTTGCCGATGGGGGCGAGCATGCGGTCGAGGTCGAAGGTGTAGCTCGTGTCGTGGGCGACGGAGAGGTCGGCGTACTTCACCGCGCCGATGCCCACGGCCTTGGCCACGACGGCTTCCTCCTGGGCATCGAACTCGGCATTCGACTCCTGGAGGGTGGTCTTGGCACGGGCGACCGCCTCCTCGAGGAGTTCGGCCAAGCGCAGCGGCGCGCCGGAGCGGGTGCGCAGGATCTTCCCGTCATCGCCGAGCACATTGCCGATCTTCACGTGCTCGAATTCGACGCCCTCGGGCAGCCAGCCGGCGGCGCGGGCGATGGCGAAGACCATCTCGAAGTGCATGGCCTGCGGGGTGCCGACGACATAGAGTACGCGGTCGGCATTGAGGTTGCGCACGCGGTGACGGACGGCCGCGAGGTCCGTCGTGGCGTAGCCGTAGCCGCCGTCGGATTTGCGGATGATGAGAGGCAGCGGATCGCCGTCGCGGCCGGTGAAACCCTCGGGGAACACACACAGGGCACCGTCGCTGATGCGGGCCAGCCCTTGGTCTTCGAGGTCCTGGCAGACCGCGGCGAGGTCATCGTTGTAGATGCTCTCACCTGCGAGGTTGTCATCAGTCAGGGTGACGTCGAGGAGCGAGTAGATGTGGTTGAAGTAGATCCGCGAGAAGCCGACGAGGCGCTCCCAGAGTTGAAGGGTCTGCTCGTCGCCGCCCTGCAGCGCGACGACGCGGGTCCGGGCGCGGCTGGCGAAGGCCTCGTCACCGTCGAACTTCGCACGTGCGGCCTGGTAGAAGGCGTTCGGATTGGCCGAGATGTCTTGGGCCGTCTCCGATTCGATGCCGACGTCGAGCAGATGCTCGATGAGCATGCCGAACGGAGTGCCCCAGTCACCGATGTGGTTCTGACGCACGACGGTGTTGCCGAAGAATTCGTGCGTGCGGGCCAGAGCATCGCCGACGACGGTGGTCCGCAGGTGGCCGACGTGCATCTCCTTGGCGACGTTCGGCGCCGAATAGTCGATGACGATGCGCTGTCCGCTCGTCTCGGACTCGACCTCGGCCACGCCACCCTGGTTGAGGGTCGATGCCAGAAATTTGGAGGTGAAGGTGAGGTTGATGAATCCGGGGCCGGAGATCTCCGGCGGTTCGCAGATGCCGGCGAGGTCGAGGTTGGCCACGATCGTGGTCGCGATGTCGCGTGGTTTGGACTTCAGCTCCTTCGCCAGCGGCAGTGCCACGTTCGCCTGGAAGTCGGCGAACTGACTGCTCCTGATCACGGGGTCGCGTCGCGCGAAATCCTCGCCGAAGGACTGTTCGAGGGCGAGTGCGAAACGATCGTTGAGAAGCGAAGTCAATGATGGCATGTCACCATTCTATTGGTCAGGGGCCGACTGCGCCGCATGGGCCGCGTCACCTCGGCGCGCAAGCTTGTAATGTAGGTCACGTGACTTCGAATTCTTACCTCCGGTACCCACACATCCATGGCGATCTCATCACCTTCACGGCCGACGACGACGTCTGGCTCGCGCCGTCAGCCGGCGGGCGGGCATGGCGTCTGACCTCGGATCACGTTCCCGTACGCAGCCCGCGGATCTCCCCGGATGGAACTCATATCGCCTATGTGTCCTTCCGTGATGGTCACCCTGAGCTCATGCTCGCCGAGGTGGCTTCCGGGGCCCTGCGACGGCTCAGCTGGCTGGGTGGATCGACGACGACGATGCTCGGGTGGGCCGATGAGCGCCATATTCTCATCGGGTCCAATGCCGGTGAGTTCGAAGTCCGCAATCATGTTGTGAAGTCCGTGAGCCTCGACGGCAGCGTCGAACGCCTGTCACTCGGTCGGGCCTCGGGGCTGGGCAGGCACCACTCAGGTGTCACCGCTCTGTCCACACCTTTCTCTCGACCTCCCGCGCACTGGAAGCGCTATCGTGGCGGCACTGCGCCCCGGCTGTGGCTCGATCGCGCCGGTGACGCCTCGGGCACAGGTGCCCAGTGGCAGCGACTGCTGCGTGAGGAGACAGCGTCGCTGACCGACCCGATCTGGGTCGGTGACTCGCTGGTCTTCACCTCGGACCGTGCCGCCACCTTCCCTCATCATGCACATGAGCAGGCCAACCTGTGGATCTGGGACGGCCTGGCCACACAGACCCGGTCGACGCGCGGCGGATCGGACCAGGCCGCGAGCGGCGAACCTCGGCAGCTGACGTTCCAGACCGAGGCCGAAGGCTATGTCCGCGATGCCACCACCGATGGAACCCGCATCGTGTGGCACAGCCACGGGGAGATTCGCATCCTCGACAGCCTCGACGCGCAGATCAGAACCCTACAGGTGCAGCTTCCCGGGACCGGGGTGCAGCCGCTGAACATCGACCCCAAATCCAGTGCTCTGAGCATCGTGCCTGATCACAGCGGCAATGCCTCGGTCGTCGAATGGCGAGGAAAGACATTCTGGCTGGCCCACCGCGAAGGTCCGGCTCGTGCTCTGTGCGCGGATTCCTCGATCCGCACCCGTGAACCCGTGGTCCTCGGCCAGACCGGCCTCGCCGCGTACATCACCGATGTCGAAGGCGAGGACGCAATCGAGGTCCGTGCGGTCTCAGGTGAGAAGCCGCCTCGGCGAATCGGTGCAGGGGCGCTGGGCCGCGTCCTCGACATGGCCGGAGATCCGGCGGGAAAGACGCTGGCCACGATCTCCCATGACGGCAGCATCCGCCTCGTCGAGGTCGGCAACGGCAGGACCCGTCTGGTGGGCCATTCCGGCTTCGGGGAGGCCAGGACGCCGCGGTTCTCACCCGATGGCCGGTACCTGGTGTGGTCGCAGCCGACCCAGGGTGAAGAGATGCTGGAGAGGCTGATGATCGTCGACACCAAGTCGGATCGAGACGGCCAGGCGCTGACGAGTGGGAAGTTCAACGACTTCTCCCCCGCGTTCACCGCCGATGGCAAATACCTTGCGTTCCTCTCCGACCGAACCTTCGACCCTTCCTACAACCAGCACTCCTTCGACCTGTCATTCAACGGTGTGACCAGACCGTGGCTGCTGCCGTTGAGCTCGACGGAGCCGGCACCCTTCGGGCCGAGTGCCGGTGGATGGGCGATCAGCGAGGTCACCGAGGAGGCCGCGAAGGCAGAGAAGACCAAGGCGGAGAAGACCATCGTCACCGACGAGGTCGAACTGGAAGGGGCCGAGGAGAGGATCGTGGCGTTCCCCGTCTCTTCGGGTGTATTCCGTAATCTCAGGGCCGCCGAGGGTGGCGTTCTGTGGATGCGCACCGGCGACGCCGAAGACGGTGAACTCGGCGACAAGCACTCCGGGGATGCCGGTGAGAAGCCGGGTGAAGTCGTCCAGTACTTCGACTTCGCCAAACGCAAGGTCTCCACCGTCGTCGACAAAGCCGATGACTATGCGGTGACCGGTGACGGCAAGCTCATCATCGTCACCGCCGATGGTGATGTTGCGGTGCGACCAGCCACCCGCAAGGTCGAGGCCGATGACGACGATTCGGTCTCCGTGGATCTCAGCCGGCTGCGGTTCGAGCTCGACCAGCGGGCCGAATGGCTGCAGATGTTCGAGGAGAACTCGCGCATCATGCGCGATCACTATTGGCGCGCGGATATGAACGGGGTGAACTGGGAAGGCGTGACCCTGCGCTGGCGCCGAGTCGCCGCGAAGGCGCTGACCCACGATGATCTCGTCGACATCCTGTGGGAGACCGTGGGCGAACTCAACACCTCGCATGCCTATGTCTCTCCGTCCACCCCGCCCGGTGACCAGTCGAAGAAGCTCGGCTTCCTGGGTGCGGATCTGGAGAAGACGGCTCAGGGATGGCGAATCACTCGTATCCTTCCTGGTGAGAGCAGTGACCCAGCCGCCAGATCCCCACTGCGCCAGGCCGGTGTCGGTGCCCGCGAGGGTGATCTCATCGTCGCCGTCAACGGTCAGTCCGTCGATGAAGTCCGCGGTCCGGCAGCCCACCTGGTGGGAGCGGCGGATACGATCGTTGAGCTCACCCTGCGGCGAGGACGCAAGGATCGAGTGGTCGCAATCATTCCCCTGGCAGAGGAGGAGAGACTGCGTTATCAGGACTGGGTCCGTTCGCGGCGGGAGTACGTGGCGGAGAAGTCCGGTGGTCGGGTCGGCTATGTCCACGTTCCCGACATGATGGCCGGTGGCTGGGCGCAGCTGCACCGTGACCTGCGGCAGGCGATGTCTGCCGAAGGCGTCATCGCCGATGTGCGGTTCAACCGGGGCGGTCACACAAGTGCTCTGGTCGCCGAACGCTTCGCTGACAGGGTCATCGCCTGGAACGCCTCCCGCAGCTACGACACTATGCTTCCCGACCCGGAGGATACCCGCCGTGGTCCGGTGGCCTTCCTCGCGAACGAGTTCTCGGGCTCCGACGGTGACATCATCAACGCTCGTGTCCAGGCCAAGGGACTCGGCCCTGTCATCGGAGTCCGCACCTGGGGCGGGGTCGTCGGCATCGACGGTCGCTATGATCTGGTCGATGGCACCGGTGTGACTCAGCCGCGCTACGCCTTCTGGCTCGAGGGCAAGGGCTGGGGTGTGGAGAACTACGGTGTCGAGCCCGACATCGAGGTCGAGCACGATCCCTCGCAGCTCTTCAGCGAGGACGATCCGCAGCTCGACCGCGCCATCGCCGAGGTGCTCGCCGGGCTGGAGGAGGCACCCGCGGCCACAGCCCCGGACCTCCCGGCCCCGCGCGTCCAGTCGCCGCCTCCGGCCCAGACACCGAGCGCACCCACGGAGTAGTCCCGGCAACGGAGCCAGCCATCCGACGAAGCACCAGGACCTGGGCCCGCGCAACCGCTACAGCCTGCAACGCGATCTGTTCGTCAATAGTGACTGGCCACGGGCTTCAGTCAGCCGATTACTGTCCGCAAACGGTTTTCACTGTCTACAAACGTTCGCCCCAGAACGACCAGGCGACCGTTTGTGGACAGCAAATCGGCGTTTCACGCACGCTCACCGTCGACCGCTACGAGCGCCCAGAGACCGAAGGCCAGGAGCGCGAATCCGGAGAAGATTCCGCTGAAGATCGGGATGAATGCTGGGA
>NZ_JAKDJU010000306.1 GCF_030453725.1 Brevibacterium picturae | reverse complement strand
GCTGCGTGGCTGCGGCACGTTACCGGCGCGGCGAACTCGCTGCAGACACACAACAGCGCGGTCAAAGTGCAGGCGCCCAGCATTTATGCTGAACGTGCACTTCGACCGCGCTGTTGTTAGGTGAGGAAGACTCAGGCGAGGAGTTCGCGCATGAGGTCAGCGGTTTCGGTCGGGGTCTTGCCGACCTTCACGCCTGCTGACTCGAGGGCTTCCTTCTTGGCCGCAGCGGTTCCTGAGGAGCCGGAGACGATGGCGCCGGCGTGGCCCATGGTCTTGCCCTCGGGAGCGGTGAAGCCTGCAACGTAGCCGACGACCGGCTTCGACACGTTGTCCTTGATGTAGGCGGCGGCACGCTCTTCGGCGTCTCCGCCGATTTCGCCGATCATGACGATGGCTTCGGTGTCGGGATCATTCTCGAAGGCCTCGAGCGCATCGATGTGCGTGGTGCCGATGACCGGGTCGCCACCGATTCCGATGGCGGTCGAGAAGCCGAGGTCACGCAGTTCGTACATCATCTGGTAGGTCAGCGTGCCGGACTTGGAGACCAGTCCGAGCTTGCCCTTCTTGGTGATGTTGGCAGGGATGATGCCTGCCAGCGAAGCCTCCGGCGAGATGATGCCCGGGCAGTTGGGTCCGATGATGCGGGTCGCATTTCCTGCGGCCTGCGCACGAGCCCAGACCTCGGCAGCGTCCTGGACCGGGATGCCCTCGGTGATGATGACGAGCAGACCGATCTTGGCATCGATGGCCTCGATGGCCGCATCCTTGGAGAACGCAGGCGGCACGAACGCCACGGACACGTCGGCACCGGTGGATTCCATCGCCTCGGCGACCGACCCGAAGACGGGCAGCTCAACCTCGTTGCCGTCCTTGTCACTGTGCTTGACAGTGGTGCCGGCCTTGCGGGCGTTGACCCCGCCGACGATGTTCGATCCAGCGGCCAGCATCCTGGCGGTGTGCTTGGAGCCTTCGCCGCCGGTGATGCCCTGAACGATGATCTTCGAATCGGAATTCAGAAAGATAGACATTTGTGTAAAGACCTTTCCTTACTTGGCAGCAGCCAGTTCGGCGGCCTTGTCGGCTCCACCGTCCATGGTGTCGGTCAGGGTGACGAGTGGGTTCGCGGCTTCCTTGAGGATCGCACGACCCTCTTCGACGTTGTTTCCGTCGAGGCGGACGACGAGCGGCTTGGTCGCCTGGTCCCCGAGGATCTCGAGAGCCTTGACGATGCCGTCGGCCACTGCGTCACAGGCGGTGATTCCACCGAAGACGTTGACGAAGACGGACTTGACCTGCTCATCGCCGAGGATGACGTCGAGCCCGTTGGCCATCACCTCAGCAGAGGCGCCGCCTCCGATGTCGAGGAAGTTGGCAGGCTTGACATCGTTGTGCTTCTCACCGGCGTAGGCGACGACGTCGAGGGTCGACATGACGAGTCCGGCACCGTTTCCGATGATTCCGACCTGTCCGTCGAGCTTGACGTAGTTGAGGTCGAGCTTCTTGGCTTTGAGCTCGAGGGGGTTCTCTGCACTGATGTCGCGCAGTGCCTCGTGGTCCTCGTGACGGAAGTCCGCGTTCTCATCGAGAGACACCTTGCCATCGAGCGCAATGATGTCACCGGCACCGGTCTTGACCAGTGGGTTGACCTCGACGAGGGAGGCATCTTCCTTCTCGAAGACGGTCCACAGAGAGGTCAGGACCGGAGCCACCTTGGCGGCGGTCTCCGCATCGAATCCAGCTTCCTTGGCGATCTCCTCGGCCTTCGCGGCATCGATTCCGTCGATGGCGGAGACTGGGATCCTGGCGAGCGCTTCCGGACGTTCCTCGGCGAGCTGCTCGATCTCCACGCCGCCTTCCTTGGAGCACATGGCCAAGTAGGTGCGGTTGGATCGGTCGAGGAGCACCGAGAAGTAGTATTCTTCGGCGATGTCTGCGCCTTCGGCGATCATCACCTTTTCGGTGATGTGGCCCTTGATGTCAAGACCCAGGATGTCCTTGGCGCGAGCTTCGGCTTCTTCTGGGTTCTTCGCAACCTTGACGCCTCCGGCCTTGCCGCGGCCACCCATCTTGACCTGAGACTTGACGACGACTGTTCCGCCGCCGAGGTCTTCGGCTGCCTTCTTCGCTTCTTCTGGTGTCGTCGCGACCTGGGCCTTGAGCACGGGCACTCCGTGCTTCTCGAACAGGTCACGTGCTTGATACTCGAAAAGATCCACGTGTATTCCTTCGTTTCTACTGCCGGGTCTT
>NZ_JAKDJU010000305.1 GCF_030453725.1 Brevibacterium picturae | reverse complement strand
GCGATGTATCCGACGACCAGTCGTCGAGTGGTGGCAGCTGCCTGTGACATTATCTTCTCCCAGAGAGTCGCGAGTCTGAGAAGATTCTACGTCGGCACGTCGGCATTCTTCGACCTCGCCGCAGGGCCGCGCTGGAAATGTGATCGACGCAGTTCCTCGGAGCGATGGCTGGCCTGAAAAGGCATGGCAGTCATTAGTGACAATAAAGTTCAGAAAGAATGAACAGAAGTCACACAGAGTTCTTCACCTGTGATAAATTCAAGAGTGCAATTACGGATTCGCACAAACCTCACAATTGCAGCAAACCATCTTGAGCGCTGACGCCGCTCAAACGAGATCCACGACCAAGAAGGGAGCGCAGAACTATGCTGAAACCTATCGCATTTCCGAACCTCCAGCACCGCTGGACCGGGAACACTGCCTGCTTGATTGGCGGACAAGGGCTCGCCGGCTGACTCCAGCCGTATCTTTCGTCTTTCTCCACCGGTCAATTGAACACCGGTATGCCACCCCCGCAATATCGCCCAGGCGATGCCGCCCTGACGCCACCGTTGGCGCTCGCACGCAGCGTCGAGGCATGAGCCTTACTCGCGCGGGACACGGTCGTTCATCAGGTGCGTTCGTTCACGAACATCACCGACCCTTTGGGCATTGAAACCACTCATCCGATTGATCCTGCTCTCCAGCAGCTGCCGTCGCTTCGACTGATCCTCATCGAGTCTCAATCGATTCTGCGGACGACGATCAGTGAATTCATTTCCCAGAAGTCGCTTTCATTCGACTCATTGAGTTCTTTCGCAGCTCACTGATTTCGAACATTTCGTCTAACCGCCATTTGGGCATTTCCCCTGCCCGAAAACATTAAGGAATCGTTTTGTCGACGGCATTTCCATTCACATATCCACGGCGTGTGGCACTGAGCGCCGGGCTCAAGCTGATCCAGTGGGCCCGCCGTCCAGCTGTCCCCTCCAAGCACCGCAAGCAGGTCGCACAGGATCGTCGCGATGCACAGTTTCGCAGGCTCGCTCGGGATCAGTGGGTCACTGAGCAGCGCGAACGCGAAGTTGCGAGGTACCTCTACCATGTGCGGCCGATGATCTGATGACACACATGGCAGGGTCCGGGGTCTGCCCGGCCCCTGCCATTGCCGCCTATCCGGCTCCAACAGTGAAACACCTAACCGGGTGTGGTCAGCGTCACTGTCCGCCGATTTGTCGTCTTGCGCCCACCTGAGTAATATTGATCCAGCAAGCGGGGGTATGGCGCAGTTGGTAGCGCGTCTCCATGGCATGGAGAAGGTCAGGGGTTCGAATCCCCTTACCTCCACCGCACGAAGGACTCGGTCTCATCACGATGAGATCGAGTCCTTCTTCGTCTCTGGTCTATGTCGGCATCCTGCCCGTGTCAGACGCCGGCCTCGAGATCGAGAAGGCGTCGTTTCTTCTCTTCGCCCCAGGCATAGCCTGTCAACGCACCGTTGGCTCCGATCACACGATGACAGGGAACGATGATGCTGATCGGGTTACGGCCATTGGCCGCACCCACTGCGCGGGCCGCTGTCGGTCTGTCGATCCACGCGGCGAGTTCTCCGTATCCGGCGGTTGTGCCGTAGGGAATCGTCGTCAGCGCCTGCCAGACGTCGCGTTGGAATTCTGTGCCCGTCGGGGCCAGCGGGAGATCGAAGGCAGTGCGGGTGCCTGCGAAGTACTCCGCGAGCTGGTCCCCCGCCGCCGCGAACAGTCCGAGTTCGTCGTCGCCGATCGGTTTGGCCCCGCTCGTCTTCCCCAGTCTCTGCAGGATCCGGTCGAAGTCATCCAGGTACAGCCCGGTGAGACGGTCACCATCCGAGGTGAGAAGGATTCGTCCCAGCGTCGAGTCGATGATCGTGTATCGCACTGTGCCCACGGTGGGCTGTGTCATTGTCATCATCATTGCTTTCTCCGCTTCTGCTTCATTGTGCTGGATGGGTCTGTGGCTGTGGCCGTGAGTGATGGGCCCACAGCAGGTGTGTGACATAGGATCTCCAGGGTCGGCATCGGTCCAGCCGCCGGGCCCAGTCGGTCCTATCGGTGACCGAACTGCGGAGGTCGCTCATGGCCTTCTTGACGCCGAGGTCCGAGCCGAGAAGGACATCGGGGTCGCCGAGTGCACGCATCCGAATGTAGCCGAGACTCCACGGTCCGATTCCGGGTACGGCAAGCAGGCGCTCGTCGACCTCGGTGCGATCACAGCCGGGCCCCAGGTCGATCGA
>NZ_JAKDJU010000083.1 GCF_030453725.1 Brevibacterium picturae | reverse complement strand
CTTGAGGTGAAGACCGAACCGTCGGAGATGAAGAGGTTCTTCACATCATGGGAGCGACCCCATTTGTCGACCACGCCGTCCTCAGGTCGTTCGCTCATTCTCGCGGTGCCCAGATTGTGCGTCGACGGATACGGCGGTGTCCGATGCGAGGTCTGTGCCCCGACCGCCCGGTAGACGCTCTCACCTGCAGCGTAGCCGTGTTCGCGCATGGCCAGGTCGTTGACGTGATCGTCGTAGTGGACGTTCGGTACGGGAAGACCGTGCTGATCCTTGACCGTGGTGTTCAGTGTGATCCGGTTGGACTCCTGCGGCAGGTCCTCTCCGACGATCCACATGCCGGCCGTGTTGAGGTAGCGATCCATGAGCGCGGCGAAGTCAGGACCCCAGGCGCCGGGCTCGACGAATGCCGACATGAAGGCCGGGCCCAGTGCGATCGTCTCCATGTAGTAGCCTCCTGCGAATCCGCGGTCGGGATCGTGGATCGACTCATCGGCGATGACGCCGGCCATGGTCTCGCCCCGGTACATTCGCACAGGCTTGTCGAAGTGCCCCCACACTGTCCCGGTGAGGTGGCGCATGTAGTTTCGCCCCACCTGTCCCGAGGAGTTCGCGAGCCCGTCGGGGAAGCTCGGTGTGCCCGAGAGGAGCAGCAGCCTGGGCGTTTCGATCGAGTTTCCGGCCACGCACACCAGTTTGGCGGCCTGACGCTGCAGATTTCCTTCCCCGTCGAGGTAGAGGACGGCGTCGGCGTTCCCTTCTGAATCATGG
Source organism: Brevibacterium picturae (assembly GCF_030453725.1). GTDB lineage: Bacteria > Actinomycetota > Actinomycetes > Actinomycetales > Brevibacteriaceae > Brevibacterium > Brevibacterium sandarakinum_A. The sequence continues at coordinate 12,501 of NZ_JAKDJU010000083.1, read as the reverse complement.
GTGATCTGGACAGCCTGAGAATCGGGACGGAGATCGAGCAGGCCCGTCTCCGCTGCTCGTGGGATCTCTCTGACCAGGGTCGACCATTTCGACTTGTTCTTGTCTCCCTGGAAGTTGAAACCATCCTGGATCGAAGCGGGACGCCCATCGTATTCCTCGGCATTGGTGGCATAGGGGCCAGTGGCGTAGTAGCGGTACCCGACCTCTTTCGCACCGTTGGCGAAGACCTTGTAGTTGTTGTTCGCCGGCAGGGGCGGACGTCCGTGGACGTGAGTCGAACCCATCGATTTCTCGGCTCGGTCGTAGTACGGAGCCATCTCTTCGAGCGTGATCGGCCAGTCGAGGAGATTGGCTCCCTCGATGCGTCCATAGGCGCTGCGGGCACGGAACTCATGATTCTTGAAACGCGGGGTGGCTCCGGACCAGTGGGTCGTCGTGCCTCCGACGGCTTTGACGATCCATGCCGGCAGGTTGGGGAAGTCCTGCGCGATTCGCCACGATCCGGTCGTCGTCCGCGGATCCAGCCAGGCCATCTGGTTGAACGCTTCCCATTCGTTGTTGACGTAATCGTCATGTCCCAGATGGGGACCTGCTTCGAGGACGACGACGGGAATTCCCTTGGCCGTCAGCTCATACGCGAGTGTGCCGCCACCGGCACCTGACCCGATGATGACGACCGCTTCTTCGGTCTGGTCAATGCTGTAGCCGGTGACACTGCCACCGGACGCTGGTTTCGCTGCCATCATCTCTTCACCTCGCCCATGTCGGCCTGCTCAGCGCTCGGCTGATTCGTCGATTCGTCTGCCACGTTGACCGTCTGCGGTCCCAGGTGCGCACCTGGGCCGAGTTCCGGCAGGTCCTCGCCCTCCGGATAGAGGATGCGCGGTTCGGGCAGCCAGTCCAGATCGTTGAATCCTCGATGGACATAGCCGCCGAGGTCGAACGACGGTCCTTGGTAGCCCAGGATCTCCCACACCTCTTCGTCGTCGTAGAGGCCGAGTGCCGCGGTGCGGCGAACGAATCCGAAGAACTCCGTGCCTTCGACGCGGCGCAGCACCCGCAGTGCTTCGTCGTCATTGAGTGAGCAGAAGCTCTTGTCCGAGAGCTGATCAAGTGACTGCAGACCCTGGATCAGTGCCACCCGGAACCAGGTCTCAGCGTCGGCTTCGACGAGGATCTTGTCGGCGGTCCGTTCATAGGGTCCATCGGGAAAATTCTCGTGTGGGAATGCCACTCTCAGCACTCTGACAAGAGTCTGTCGGGCCTCATCGGTCATCTCCATCGCGTTCAGCGACGGAAATTTGGCAGGGAATGCCATGTGGGTGCTCCTTTGCTCCTCTGCTGATGCCCCGGGGGATCCGGGCACCATTGCCGAACCAGTCATAGGCAATTTATGTGAACTGGACCACCGAGCACTATCCTTATTCTCACGAGACGATAAACACTGGAGCGCGAATGTCGAACAGCACCGTCATCAACAGGGTCTTCTCCGTGCTTGAGGCGGTGTCCTCCTCTGGAAGCGCCTCAGCGAAGACCGTGGCCGACCGTCTCGAGATCCCTCTGCCCACCGTCTATCGCCTGCTCCACGAGCTCGAAGACTGCAGCTACCTCGTCTACCTGAAGGAAGACAAGAGTTTCGAACTCGGACCGAAGTGCTTTGAACTCGGACTGTCGTTCCAGCAGCGTCTCGTAGCTCCTCAGCCCATCCGTCAGATCACCGATGAGCTGCATCGCAGCTTGGGCACGGCCGCCTATTTTGCGATCTACCGGGGGTCGGACGTCCTGCTGACCTACTCTTCCGACTGCGAGAAGCATCCCCGCCTCCGCCCGCTTCGCTTCGGCTTCAACGAGGCTGCACATGCCACCGCCTTCGGCAAGATCCTGCTCTCGGCCATGCCGAAGACGCAGCGCACCGAGTATCTCGATGCCCGCGGGATGCCCGTGCTCACACCGCACACGATCGTACGCAGGGACCTGCTCGACACCCATCTCGACGAGGTGGCCACACGCGGCATCGCCTGGGAACACGACGAGTTCCTGCCGCGCCAGACCTGCGCCGCGGTGCCCGTCCACAACGGCACAGGCATGCAGGTCGGAGCCATCGCGATCAGCACTCCTTCGAGCAAGGCGACGGGACGCGCGAAGACATTCGACACCGCACTGCGCGAGCACGCGGGATTGTGCTCGCGGTACCTGCGCGGCGGTGCCCGCTGAGAAGCCGACTCCCCACCTCGGCGGCCTAAGTTTCTCGCCACATGAGAAGGACCATATTCTCCTGGGCTCGCTCGTGCACAGAATGATCGTGCTTACTCAACGACGAGATACGAAGGAGCACAACCATGAGCACGACCACCAGCGTCGCTGTCGTCACTGGATCAGCACGGGGAATCGGACAGGGCATCGCACAGCGCCTCGGCGCCGATGGACACCACGTCATCGTGGCAGACCTTCCCACAATGCAGGAGGGAGTACAGGAGACGGCAGCGACCATCAAAGCCGCCGGCGGCAAGGCCACCGGAGCCGAGGTCGACGTCACCGATCAGGCCTCGGTGGAAGCACTCGTGGCTACCGCCGTCGAGGTGGGCGGAAAGCTCGACGTCTTCGTGGCCAATGCCGGCATCGCTCAGGTCGAACCCCTCATCGACTACTCGAAAGAGGATTTCGAAAAGATCCTCAACGTCAACATCACCGGCGTATTCCTGTCCTACCAGGCCGCTGCCAAGCAGATGATCGAACAGGGCAACGGCGGAAAGATCATCGGCGCTGCATCGATCGTCGCCTTCCGCCCGTTCGCACTGCTCTCACCCTATTCGGCCACCAAATGGGCTGTGCGCGGACTGACGCAGGGCGCCGCGATGGAATGGGCGAAACACGGGATCACCGTCAACGCCTACGGACCGGGAATCGTCGGCACTTCGATGTGGGACCTCATCGATGAGAAGCTCGGAGAGCAGGAGGGACTGGCCAAGGGAGAGGCGATCAAGAAGTACGCGGGAGACATCCTTCTCGGACGTGTATCGGTTCCCGAGGATGTCGCGAACCTCGTGTCGTTCCTATCCAGCGAGGACTCGGACTACATCACCGGCCAGACCATGCTCGTCGACGGCGGCATGCAGTTCTCCTGAGCAGCACCCCAATCAGCACCGACCGAATCAGCCATCGTCACACAGAGAAGAGAGGATCCAGATGATTTTCATCGTCGTCAAGTTCCAGGTCAAGCCCGAGAAGGCCGAGGAATGGCCGCAGATCACCAAGGAGTTCACCGAGGCGACGCGAGCCGAACCGGGAAACAAATGGTTCGACTGGTCACGCAGCCTCGACGATCCCAATGAGTACGTGCTCGTCGAAGCCTTCGATGACGACGCTGCCGAAGCGCATGTGAAGTCCGACCACTTCCAGAAGGCGACCGCAGACGGCGGACCGATGAACAGCGCCCTCGTGTCCACTCCGAAGATCATCTCTCGCCAGATCGACGGTGAGGGCTGGGACGCCATGGGTGAGCTTCAGGTCAGCTGACCCCTGCTGGTCTCCCGGCACGGAGCCCCGACGCCCCTGTGCCGGGAGATCAGGCTCGGGCCTTCACCCCCGGCAGATAGCCAGCTTGCTTCTCCACCCACTCATCGAGAATCGCAGCGCGCTCGTCGAATTTCGCCGTCGGGAATGAAAGACCAGCTGTGGGAACACTGGCGCCAAGTTCCACGAGGAGCGGCCTCAGCGTGAAATCCACGGCCAGCTGATGTGCGGGCGAACCGATGGTGAAGACCGGGATCGCAGTCCACCGGCGTCGCAGCGGTCAAGGAACGCCATGAGCAGGCCGGTGTAGCTAGCCTTGTACGTGGGCGTCGCGATCACGGCGTAGGTCGAAGTCTGCAGCTGGTCGGTGAGCGCGCTCAGCTTGGACGACTCCCACTCGAAAATCTCGTCGGTCACCTCGGCGAGCTCAATGGTCGAACCGGTATCCGCGCCTGTCAGAGCCGCTATGCGCTCCGCAAGATCTTCGGCGATCGCGGGCCACCGCCGATAGATCGTATGCTTGCCCACGCCCGGACTGCTGGGAATCGCACCCGTACTCGTACCCATCGCCGCATCGGGTATGGTGCTCTACATGGCGGGGCCGCAACCGAGCGGATCAGCAGGCTCGAATACAGGGAGCTGCTTGAGGATCTGCTCTTCCTGACCGGACTGATCCTCGTGGCCGAGCAGCACCTCATGCCCGAACCACCCCTCATTCAGACCGACGTGCTCCCAACGCTAACCGCGCGATATCCCTGAGCACTGCGAACTCTTCGCTATCCTCGAGCAGCGCCTTGAGCTCGACCGCGGCCTGACCCAGCAGAGACCGGTAGGCGCCGGCGACGTTGTCAGGCTCCCTCGTCAATGGGTAGGACACGCACAATGCAAGGATGGCTCCCCCGACGGTGAAGGCCACGCTCGCCGAGGCGGTTCCCTTCACCCGTGCCTGCTTCGTGGCGTAGAACTCCTGCGGATTGCCCGGCCCGCACAGCGCCAACGCGGCGGATCCGCCGTCGACGAGAGGGAGGACCGTGCCGACGCTGCGGGAGACGCGGAGTTCATGGTCGGCCTCGACGTTGCGCACGCATACCCGATCTTCCCCGACACGAACCCACAGCTGCACAGATTCACTGGTCAGGGTTCGCAAATGCTCGAGCACCGAGTTCGTCGTCGCGATGCTGCGACGTCCCGGAAACGGTCCCAGGCGCAACAGCCCGTTGGTGTCGCGGACGATGAATCGGTGGGTGCGCAGGTCCGCCAGCAGCCGGTAGGTCGTGGACTTGGAGTAGCCCAGGCGACGGCATACTTCGGCGGCGGACATCGGGGTGTCCTGCAGTGCCGTGAGGATCGCGGCACTGCGATCGATCACGCCGATCTCCTTCGCCGACGCGGTGCCACCAGACGAGGCAGACGCACCGGAAGAGACGTCGGAGCTGCCAGTGGTCGCGGAGTTATCAGTCATGGTGTTCTCTTTCACGCCACACTCACATCGGCCAGCAGCGCACGCCGACGGACCCACCAGCGGAAGATGATCGGACCGACGATGCCCAGGACCATCAGAATGACGATCGACAGTGACACGGGCCGGGTCAGCAGCGGCATGAACGATCCGCCCGAGATCTGGAGCATCCGCCGGAAGTTGTCTTCGAGCAGCGGCACCAGGACGAGGGCCAGGATGGACGGTGCCAGTGGGATCCCACCTTTGTCCATGAGATAGCCGACGACGCCGAAGATGCCGAGCAGCATGAGTCCGAACAGGCTGAATTCGATGGCGTAGGCGCCGATGCCCACGAGGACGAGAATCGAGGAAAACAGAATCTCTTTGGGCAACTTGAGCAGTTTGACGAAGAGTCCGACGAGCGGCAGGTTGAGGATGATCAGTGCGACGTTGCCGATGTACATGCTGGCGATGATCGTCCAGATCAGTCCCGAGTCGTCGCGGAAGATCAGCGGCCCCGGCTGCAGTCCGTACATGGTGAACACGAAGAGCAGCAGCGCCGTGGTCGCGGATCCGGGGATACCGAGGCTGAAGAGCGGGATCATGGCTCCGCCGACACCGGCGTTGTTCGCGGCCTCGGGCCCGGCGACGCCTTCGATGGCGCCCTTGCCGAACTCGTCCTTCCGCTTCGAAATCCGCTTCTCCATGATGTAGGACATGAACGAGGCCAGGGACGGTCCGACTCCGGGCAGGATGCCGATGAAGAAACCGAGCACCGAGCCGCGAGCCCAGGGCATGGACGATCGCTGCCAATCCTGCTTCGTCATCCACTTGTCATCGCCGAAACTCTGGATCTCATCCTTGGCCCCGCGTCCCAGCGCAAGGTTGCGGATCGCTTCGGGGATTGCGAAGAGCGCCATCGCAAAGATCGTGAAGTCGATTCCGTCGGAGAGCAGGCTCATGCCGAAGGTCTGGCGCGGCAGGCCGGTTTGGAAGTCAAGGCCGACGAGTCCGACGGCCAGTCCGATGAAGATCGAGATGAGCGCCTTGGTCCGCGACCCCGACGACATCGTCGAGGCCAACAGCAGAGCCGTGGCCATGAGCAGGAAGTATTCGGTGGAGCCGAAGACATTCGCCAGTCTCACGAGCACCGGAGACAGGAACGTCAAACCGATGATCGCCAGGGTTCCGGCGAGGAAGGACCCGATCGCGGCGGTCGCGAGTGCGGCCTTGCCACGGCCTCGGCGAGCCATCTCGTAACCTTCGATGGCGGTCACCGCGCTGGCGACCTCACCTGGGGTTTTGATGAGTGTGGCGGTGATCGAGCCGCCGTACATCGAGCCGTAGTAGATGCCGCACAGGAGGATCAGGCCGTGCACCGGCTCCATTCCGAAGGACACCGGGATGAGGATGGCGATCGCGGAGATCGGGCCGATGCCCGGCAGCACGCCGACGACGGTGCCCAACAGCACGCCCAGGAGAGCGAACGCGAGGCTTAAGGGTTCGAGCGCCGAGGCGAAGCCGCCGCCCAGATCGATGAGTGTGTCCATGTTCGCCCCCTATCCCAGGATTCCGACGGGCAGATACACGGCCAGCCCGTAGACGAACGCGATGTAGATGACAACGGAGAACAGCACCGAGAAGATGAGGTTGCGCACCCATCTGTGAGGGGCATAGATGCTGGTCATCGTCATCAGGAAGGCCGCCGTCGAGAGCAGAAAGCCGACCGGGATGAGGATCCCCAGGTAGACGAAGAAGAGCGCGAACTGCAGCACGACCTGCTTCGACTTCGGTTCCTCGGCAGCGTCGATGACGACCCCTGTGCGTTCATCTCCCGAAGCCGGATCCGCAGAAACGTCATCCGCCGAGGTGGCGTCATGCTCAGCGTCCACGCTCGCCGAGGTGGCCCCGTCGATCCCGCCGCCGCTCGCCGAGGCAGCCCCACCAGGGGCCGCCTCGGCGAGTTTCCGGCTCCGGTACAGGGCCTGTCCGCCGAGGAAGAGGCCGAGCACGATGAGCGCGATGCCCACGATCGCGGGGAAGGTGGCCGGAGTGACGATGTTCCTCGTCTCCTGAATCCAGAATGTCGCAATGTAGTAGACCGCGCCGACGAGCGTGACGGCGATGCCGGTGATGACATCACCTCGCAGTGCCGGACTCAGCGCCCTCATTTACTGGTGCCCAGGTCGGTCTCCTTGACGCCCTCCTCAACGGTGGCGGCGGTCTCGTCGGCATACTTCTGGGCCTCGTTGCCGGTGAGGAACTCGGGGGCCCACTGGTTCTTCTCGACCGTGTCCTTCCAGGTGGCCGAGTTGCTGACCTCTTCAAGCGCCTTCGCCCAGTAGTCGACGGCTTCCTGCGGCATCTCGGCCGGGCCGTAGACGCCTCGCCAGTTGCCCAGGGTCACGTCGTAGCCGGAGTCGGCAGCGGTGGGAACCGAGTCGTAGGGAGCGGCGAGCGGCTTCTTCGCGAAGGTCAAGAGCGGCTTGATGTCACCGGATTCCAACACGGAACGGAATTCGCTCAGCCCGGCAATGGCGACCTTCGCATCACCGTTGAGCATGGCGGTGGTCTGCTCGCCGCCGCCCTCGTAGTTGACGAAGTTGATGTCGGCCGGTTCGATGCCGGCTTCCTTGGCGAAGAGCGCAAAGGGAAGCGTGTCATCGCCTGAGGCGGCCACGGTGACCTTCTGCGGGTCCTCCTTCAGCGCCTTGACCAGGTCCGAGACGTTTTTGATGTCACCGTCATCGGGAGCGACGACCATGAAGTCCTCGACGTACATGGTGGCGATGAGCGTGGTGTCCTCGGGGCCGAATTCGCACAGCCCGCGGGCCTTCATCGTCTGGCTGGCCAGCGAGGTGATCGCGATCTGATCGTCCTTGCCCTTCTCCTGCTGCATCATCGACGTCATCCACATGCAGCCCGTACCGCCGGGCTGGTTCTTGACCGGAAGCGGAGTGGTGACGACCTCCTCCTTCTGCAGGGCTTCGACGAGGGCGCGTGCGGTGGTGTCCCAGCCGGAGCCGGGTTCGGCTGGGGCGCTGACCGTGACCGGGCCCGTCGGGTAGTCGCCGCCCTCCCCCGGCGGCTGAGCCTTGTTGCCGCAGCCGGTGGCCACGAGCGCCAGTGACGCAAGCACCGCACCGACCGTGAGTGCGGGTCTCAACGCCTGCTTCCTCCGCCTCGCCGAGGTGGCCCGTCCTTGTCCTGTGATCGCCGTTGACCGCATTGCTTCTCCTTCGAATGCAACTGATATCTTCATTTTTCCAAGGTCCGTGGTGGTGCAGCTGTGTGTTGAGTTCCGTGGTCGTATTGAACTCAGCGGTGCTACTGGGACTGCGTCTTCGACTCGCCGACGTCGGTGTCTGAGTCGATCGGCTCAGTCTCTTCAGCGGCGTCCGGTGGGCCGTCACGGTAGCGGATGTTGTGCTCACCAGGGGTGGGCACATCGCTGCGCAGCCCCAGCCGACGGCCGCCGAAGGTCAACGGCAACAGGGGAACATCGACCTGATCTCCGCTGGGCAGCCCCGTGCTGGCCAGCGCCCCGGAGGCGACGAGGTGGGCGTCGGTGGTGAGATCGGCGGGGGTGTTCACGGGAGCGACCGGCAGTCCCCGGCGCGTGCACTTGGCCTCGATCTCGGCCAGGTCGAGCTGCGAGAGTGCCGCCTGCAGCTGCGTGTGAATGCGATCGCGCTGGTCGACTCGCCCCTGGTTCGTCTCGAGCTCAGGATCACCGGACAGATGCCTCAGATCGAACTCATCGCAGAGATCATGCCATTGGCCGTCGCTGACGGCGGCGACGAAGATCTGGTCATCGTGCTTGTCGCGGAAGATGTCGTAGACGGCCCAGGTGGCTCTGCGAGTGGGCATCGGCCGCAGCGGTTCCCCGCTGATTTGGGCCTGTGCCATGTGCGTGCCGACGAGGAAGGCGTTGTTCTCGAACAGGGCCGAGTTGATGACCTGTCCTTCACCGGTGCGCTCACGCACACGCAGTGCCGAGAGCACACCGATGACGCCGAACATGCCGCCCATGATGTCGTTGACGCTGGCTCCGGCGCGCAGCGGCTGTCCGGGCGGGCCGGTCATATAGGCAAGCCCGCCGAGCATCTGCACGACCTCGTCGAGGGCGGTGCGCTGGCCGTAGGGCCCGGCCAGGAAGCCTTTGAGAGAGCAGTAGATGAGGCGGGGATTGCGTTCGGCGAGCTCGTCATAGCCATAGCCCATGGACTCCATCTTCCCCACTCGGAAGTTCTCGAGGAGAACATCGGCGGAATCGATGAGGGACAGGGCGACGTCACGGTCGGCCGCCTCGGCGATGTCGAGCTGGACGGACTGCTTGTTGCGGTTGAAGGCGGGGAACAGCCCCGAACCCGAACCGGGCAGGTAACGGGTCTTGTCGCCGGCCCCGCGCGGTTCGACCTTGATCACCTCGGCGCCCAAGTCGGCGAGGATCATTCCGCAGCTGGGACCCATGACCATATGGGAGAACTCGATGACGCGGATGCCCGCCAGCGGCAGGGTTTCGACGTCGACGGTGGAGGATTCGGCCTGGTCACGCATGGAATGCCGCCGGGACAGCGGGGATCGCGGACAGGCTGGAGGTCAGTTCGTGGCCGACCGCGGCCGTCAACGGATCCCTGACTGCTGAGAGTGCTTCGACGTCGACTCCGGTGGCCACGCCTTCGCGGTGCAGGAGGTGGACGAGGTCGTCGGTGCCGATGTTGCCGGCCGCACCCGGGGCGAAGGGGCAGCCGCCCAGTCCGCCCATGGCCGCGTCGAAGTTCGAGACTCCCAGGTCGAGTGCGGCGATGACATTGGCCATGCCGAAGTTGTACGTGTCATGCAGGTGCAGACTCACCGGCCGGTCCGGGAAGGCCTCCATGACCGCCGAGGTGTTCCTGGACACCAGCGATGGATTGGCGTTGCCGATGGTGTCGGCGACCCCGATGCCATGTGCCCCGGCATCGACGAAGGGGCGCAGCACCTCGACGAGGTGGTCCGGGTCGGTGATGCCGTCGAAGGGGCAGATGAAGCTGACCGCGGTGGTGATGTCGAAGCGCACACCGTGGTCACGGGCGAAGGCAGCGGCTTCGAGGAGTCGCTGCGTGGCCTGAGCGATCGGGGCGTCGGAGTTCGCCTGCGAATGGCCTTCGGAGGCGGAGAGGACGAGCTTGATGTTCTTCGCTCCGGCGTCGACGGCACGCTGGGCGCCCTTGAGGTTGAAGACCAATGTGAAGAAATCGACGCCCTCGGCCTCGAAAGGCTGGAGGCGCTGCAGAACCTCTCCGGTGTCGGCCATCTGCGGGACCTTCTTCGGATTGACGAAGGATCCGAGCTCGATCTCCTTGAGGCCCGCGGCGATGAGCTGCCGGCCCAGTGCGACCTTGGCGTCAGTGGGGACGATGGCGTCTTCGATCTGCAGACCGTCCCGCAGCGTCGTGTCGAGAATCGTGACCGATGTGGGCCGAACCATGGTGAAAGCTCCTTCTTTGACCTGCCTCATTCCCGGCCAGCGGGACGAGAACGGCTTCACGCTCCCTCGCATGTCGCCGTCTGCCCTCACCGTAGTCGTTCTCAGCATCCCTGCGGTGAGCGCGGACGCGAATTGCTCGCTATGTGAGAACCGTCAATGAAGTGAAGACGATCACTCCCGTTTAATGGGAAACGGCGTCTCGGCTGTTCGGAAGTGTGCGTTCAGCTCCGCTCGGGCGGGCGCTCAGTCCCGTTCGGGCACTCAGTCTCGCTCGGGCGGGCGCTCAGTCCCGTTCGGGCACTCAGTCTCGCTCGGGCGGGCGCTCAGTCCCGTTCGGGCCGCTGACTGCCCAGCTGCTCGAGCACCTCGTCGGTGTGCTCGCCCAGGTCCGGGCCGAGGTGGTCGATCGGGATCGATGAACCGCCGATGACCGGGGTGATGCCGGGGAATGCGACATCGGACAAGGTCTCTTCACCGGTCGAGACATCGAGATGCTGGACCATGTCGCGTGCCGCGAGCTGCTCGTCGCCGACGAGGTCTTCGGCGGTGTAGATCGGGCCGGCGGGAACTTCAGCTGCCTCCAAAGTGTCGACAACCTCGGTGACGTCGTGCTGCGCACACCAGGCGCCTATGGCCTCGTCGAGCTCCTCGCGCCGATCCCATCGAGCTGCGTTGGTCTGCAGATCGGGGTCCTCGCCGAGGTCGGGACGGTCGATGGCTTCCATGAGGCGTTTGTAGATTCCGTCTCCGTTGCCGGCGATCACCACGGACTTTCCGCCGGCGCAGAGGTAGCCGTTCGACGGGGCGATGCCCTCCATCCGGCCGCCGGTGCGCGTGCGCGTCTCGCCGAATGCGGAGTAGTCGGGGACGAGGGATTCCATCACGGAGAACATGGCTTCGTTCAATGCCACGTCGACCGTGCGATCGGCCAGCGACCCCCTGCCCTCGAAGCTGTGATCGGAGCCGACGACCGCCTCGGCGGCACCGGTGATCTTCTGGCGCTGACGATCGAAGAGCATCATCACGGCACCGAACGCGGCCTGCATTCCGGCGATGGAGTCACCGATCGACACTCCCACGCGCACCGGGGGACGATCCGGGTCGCCGACGAGTTCGCGAAACCCGGAGTAGCCCTCGGCCACAGCGGCGAATCCCGGGCGTTCGGACATGGGTCCGGTCTGGCCGAAGGCGGAGATGCGGACAAGGATGATGTCGGGATTGGCCTCTTCGAGGACCTCGGGGCCCAGGCCCCATTTCTCGATGGTCCCGGGACGGAAATTCTCGAGCACGATGTCGGACCGGCGCACGAGTTCGAGGGCCGAGGCCCTGCCTTCCTCTGAGCGCAGATCGAGCACAACGGACTTCTTATTGCGATTGATGGTGCGGTAGAGCATCGAGGTGGTGCCCTGCTTGAGGCGCCAGTTGCGCAGTTCGTCGCCGGTCTCGGGGCGCTCGATTTTGATGACTTCCGCGCCGAAATCGGCAAGCATGCGCCCGGTGGTGGGTGCCGCGATGTAGTTGCCGAGTTCGAGGACTCGCACACCGGTCAGTGGAAGACGACGCGCTGTCATGTCGATGCTCCTGTTCGTCGATCGGTCTCGGATCCGGCTGCCGACCTGTGTCGGGTCGGGTCGCGCTGTATCGGCCGCTCTCGTGCCGTGCTGGTCAGTACCGAGTCGCGCCTGTGTGCAATAGTGCCAGGTCGGCGCGGTGAACGGCGACATTTCGGATTTGAGGAGGGCGCCTGAACGATGATTCTCAGTGTCCTCCTGCTGACCGAATGTTGGAATCGATGAGCCTATCTTGTTGAAACGTCATTCACTGCGACGGTTCTCTCAGAGGTTCCTGTGAAGTTCGGCAGGACATGAACAGCCTCTGAGACTTGAGCCAATTTCGTGCAACTTTCCTTGCTCTCTCTTGTGTCAAGACTTTTGATGTTTGAGACTGACAACCAAGCCGCAGGACGCGGCCGTACGTCATCAAGAAGGAGTGAATTATGTCGGAAGACTACGGACAGGGCAACGAGAACTTCGGCGGCGGCGACCAGGAGCAGAGCGGCCAGCAGGGCGGCGACCAG
>NZ_JAKDJU010000304.1 GCF_030453725.1 Brevibacterium picturae | reverse complement strand
CCGGAGAGATTGGAGCAAGATTCATGGCACAGTCAGTCAATGTTCCTGAGCCCCACGGCTCAGAGAAGACGCAGAGAGAGAACGCTGAGCATGGTTTCGTCGCTTCTGCTGCTCTGACAAAGAACTTGCAGGGTGTGTTGGTCGATTTCATCGCCCTGAGTCTGACCGCCAAGCAGGCGCACTGGAATATCGTCGGCCCGAACTTCCGCGATCTCCATCTCAACCTCGACGAGGTGGTGAGCATCGCCCGAGCTGGCAGCGACACCATGGCGGAGAGGATGCGTGCTCTCCATGCCTCCCCGGACGGCAGGCCCGCAGTCGTAGCCGAACAGACCCGCCTGCCGGAATTCCCCGAGGGTGAGATCACCACTCATGACGCCATCGACCACATGGTCAAGACTGTTGAGACCACAGTCGCAACAATGAGGAATTGCCATGACGAGGTCGACTCCGCCGATCCGACGACGGCAGACCTCTTCCACGAGTACATCGGCCAGCTCGAACAGCAGGCCTGGTTCATCAGCGCCGAGACTCGTACACCCCAGTGAACCGATGATCTGAACTGATCCGATGCCCAGCCCCATCTGCTCATCCGGCAGGTGGGGCTTTTCGATGTTCACCCACCAAACGCAGCAGACGCACGCGGCTCAGGTGAGTGCTGCGGTGTCGATGAGATGTTCGGCGATCGCCAGCGCCGAGGTGGCCCCGGGCGAGGGTGCGTTCCTGACGAACATCGTGGCTCCCGCACGATCGATGACGAAATCATCGACCAGGGTTCCGTCTCGGTTCATCGCCTGAGCACGGATTCCGCGGGTGGCACGGTGCCCGTCGGCACCGTCGAGGGATGGAACGTAGCGGGCCGCCTCGGCGACGAACTTCTCGATGGAGAGCACGCCTGCGATCTCGCGAGCAGCCGTTGCCATATTGCCGGCGGCGAATCTCCAGAATCCGGGATCCGTGGCCACGGTCAGCGAGTCCGACATGTTGAGGCCGAGGCCCTTGTAACCTTCACGGGAGAAAGACAGGAAGGCATTGGGCCCGATCATGAGCCCGCCGTCGATGCGTCGGGTCACGTGCACTCCGAGGAATGGGTACTTCGGGTCCGGGACGGGATAGATGAGTCCGTTGACGACGTCGTTGAAGCGCGGTTCGAGGATGTAGTACTGACCGAAGAACGGCACCACGGTCGGGTTCTTCGCCTCGCCCGAGCGTGCGGCCAGCCGATCGGCCTGCAGTCCGGCACAGACGATGACCTGGTCGTACTCCTGCGAGTCGACGCTCGAGTGCACGATGGCCGAACTGCCCTTGGCCCCGCTGCGCTGCTCGATTCTCCTCACTCCGGTGGAGAAGCGAACTCGGCCTCCACACCGGCGGAAGTCTGCGACCAGCGCTTCGGTCAGGCCACGGTAGTCGATGATTCCGGTGCGGGGTGAGTGCAGTGCGGCGACACCCTCGGCATTCGGTTCGACTTCGACGAGTCCGTCTCTGTCCAGGAGTGCAACGTCAGGGACCCCGTTGGCTCGCGCGCGTGCGTGGATTCCATGCAATCTGTCCACTTCGACATCGCTGGTCGCGACGACGACTTTTCCGCACTCCTCAAAGGCAACGTTGTGCTCGCGAGCGAAGTCGTGGAGCAGTGAGACTCCTCGACGGCAGAGGCGGGCCTTGAGGCTTCCGGGCTCATAGTAGAGGCCCGCGTGGACAACGCCGGAGTTGTGTCCGGTCTGGTGGGCTGCAGGATGGTCTTCCTTCTCATACAAGGTGACGTCGGCACCGTCGTATTTCATGACCAACTCACGGGCCACTGCCGAGCCGATGATCCCCGCGCCGATGACGGCGAAACGCTTCTTCACGCCCACACTTCAACTTCCTCGTCTGCTGTTGCGATTGCTCTGACACTATTTCGGCCCTACTCACCATACAAGCAGCCAACTACCAGCGTTCTCCAGGTCAGGTAGGGACCATTCTGGTCTCGAATAGGCCGTGTTTCGACCGATGCGTCGCAGTTCGGTCTCGTTTCCAACAAACCTGTCATCGTTTCAATTACTCATCCGTCACTTACGTAGTTACCTCAGAATGACCCCCGGAGACCACATTCAGAAACCTCACTTCGCTGCATGGAAGGCTTCGCGTCACGATCCAAACGTCGATCGAAGCTTGCTTGCAAACCCCTGACCTGGTAATACACGTACGCGAGCACGCCGGGACCCCAGAGGCACCAGAGACGAATTAGCCTGGAACTACAGAACTGTTG
>NZ_JAKDJU010000303.1 GCF_030453725.1 Brevibacterium picturae | reverse complement strand
TTGTCGATGAGGTTACCGAGGATGAGCGTGACGTCCTCAGGTTCGTTCACCCGACCCAGCACCAAGGAGTCCGGGGTGACCGCCAGCGACACTCCCGCCTCGGCGGCGGTGGTGCCTTTGGCCTCGAGAAGGGCACGAAGGTACGGGTCGGAGATCACCTCGATGCCTTCGACTGGGGTCGCGATCGGCCCGGTCCGCAGAATTGTCGCGAGATAGGCCCTCGCCTCGTCGGTGGCACCCGTGTCGACGAGGCCGAGCACAGTGTGAAGCCGGTTGGCGAACTCGTGACGCTGGGTGCGCAGGGCACGAGCCATCGAGGTCACGGATTCGAGTTGACGTGCCATCGTCAGCACCTGCGTCTCGTCGCGCAGGGTGACGACACCGCCGACCGACACCCCGTCACGGCTCACCCTGACCGCGGTGGCCAACAGGATCCGGTCGCCTACGTGGATCCGACGCCGCAATGCTCCGCCATCGGGCGCTTCGACCATCATGCGCCGGATCTGCTCGGGCACCTCGCTCGACGAGGCGGACGAGTGCTCGTCGGTGGTCACCGAGGCGGCGGCATGCTTATCGATGGCAGTCGCATCGGCCTCCCCCTCGATCCTGACAGGGCCGATCCCGAGCAGAGATTCCGCGGTGGAGTTGCTCAGGGTGGGTGCCCCAGAGGAGCTGAAGGCCAGGACCCCGTCATCGAGGCCGCGCAGAACAGCGCCTTGATCGCGGGCCATCTCCGCGAGCTCCTCGGGTCCCACACCCAGTGTCTCTCGACGCAGCCGCCGGCCCAGCGCCAGGGACGCGATCACCCCGATGGCCAGCGCCACGACCGCGACGGACCCGAGGGCGAGAAATTCGCGTCGCACGTCGGCATCGAGCACGGAAGCGTAGATGCCCACCGAGACCTCGCCGACAACGGTGCCGTCGCCGGACGTGGAATAGATCGGCACCTTGGCTCGCACGGTCTCACCGAGAGTGCCTCGATCGTGGGTCACCGACTCTCTGCCGGCGAGTGCCTCGGCCGGAGAGGTCGACACATGTTGACCTATTCTGCTCTGATCAGGGTGAGTCAGACGGATGCCCCGATCGTCGGTGATGACCGCGAACACGATGCCCGAGGAGGCGCGCAGGTCATCGGTGATCGCACGCAGCGGGTCTGTGATCGCATCATCCGGGATCTCTGCGTGCTCGGCCGAGGCCCGGGTGGCGCCCTTCCTCACTTCGGGATCGATCGCCAGGGTTCGAGCGGTCGCCAGCGCCTTGGTCTCGGTCACCTCGGTGACCGAGCGGGCGCCCATCCAGGCGAAGATCCCCGTCACCAGCGCCAGGATCACGACAACGACGACGAGCTGGCTGAGCAGCACGCGACGCGAGAAGGAACGGGTGGGACGAGTCACGCGCCAACCATAGTCGCGCGTGAGCGAAATGCGCAAAAGGTGCCAAACAGGCAGAACGTGTTCAGTGCACACAAACGCGCGACGTCGCGGAGCGCGGCCTAGTGTGTACCCGGCATCACATCCGCCTTCGAAGGAGAAGTTCGTGCTCGTAGTTCTCGGTTTCGCAATGATCATCGTCTTCATGACGCTGATCATGACGAAGCGACTCTCACCGATCCTGGCGCTGATCATCGTCCCGACGGTATTCGGGCTGTTCACCGGCGCAGGCTTGGGAATCGGCGAAATGGTCATGGACGCCATCGCAGATATGTCGTCGACGGCTGCACTGCTGCTCTTCGCCATCATCTACTTCGGCATCATGATCGACGTCGGACTCTTCGACAAGCTCGTCGCGTTCATCCTCAGGGTCGCCGGCCACGATCCCGTCAGGGTCGTCATGGGCACGGCCCTGCTCACCGGTGCGGTCTCCCTCGATGGCGACGGGTCGACGACATTCATCGTCGTCACTGCCGCGATGCTGCCGATCTACCAACGCCTGGAGATGTCACCCGTGGTGCTCACCTGTGTCGCGGGTCTGATCAACGGCACGCTCAACATCGTCCCCTGGGGTGGTCCGACCGCCCGTGCCTCCTCGGCCCTGCAGATCGATGCCAACGACATCTTCGCCCCGATGGTTCCGGCCCTGGTCGCGGGCCTGCTGGTGTGCTTCGTCTTCGCCTACTTCCTCGGCATCTCCGAAAGGCGCCGGCTCGCCAAGAACGGCGTGGCCTGGCCCGATGGGTCGCGTTCGAACTCACGACGCTCCGACCTCGTCGGTGCGATCGCCCACTCCGCCTCCGGTTACGATCAGGCGTCCGGCTCTGGACCCAC
>NZ_JAKDJU010000302.1 GCF_030453725.1 Brevibacterium picturae | reverse complement strand
CGTCGCGCGAACGCCGGAGGGTTGCCGCGCTCGCCGACCAGCGTAGGTGGGCAAACCGGGTGCGTGAGTTGACCCCGTCAGCTCTGCCGGCTGTTCTCCTGCTGGCTCCGCTGGGCGATGCGGCCTCCGGCGAGGACCATGTCGACCTGTCGGGGCGAGAGCGTGTGCCGGAATTCGAACTTCCGTCCGGCCACCTCGGCGGTGATCGTCTCACCGGCACCGAGCTCGTCACGTAGGCCGCGGAACTCAAGGACGTCCCCCTGTGACAGGGTCTCGTAGTCGTCCTCATCGGCGAATTCGAGGGCGAGGACACCGAAGTTCGCGAGGTTCTGCCAGTGGATCCTCGCCAGGGATTTGGCGACGACGATGCGCAGCCCCAGGTAGCGCGGGGCGATGACGGCGTGCTCACGTGAGGATCCCTGACCGTAGTTCTCCCCGCCGACGATGGCGTGCCCGCCGTCGTGGGCGACCGCACGCGTGGGATAGGTGTCGTCGACCTGGATGTAGACGAACTCGGAGATCTTGGGAATGTTGCTGCGATACGGCAGAACCCGGGATCCGGCGGGCATGATCTCGTCGGTGGAGACGTTGTCGCCGACCTTGAGCATGATCTCGAGATCGATGTCGTCGGGAAGCGGTTCAAAGTCGGGCAGGGAGGAGATGTTCGAGCCCTTGACCAGCTCGACCTCCCGCGCCTCCTCGAGCGGAAGCGGCGGCACCAGCATGGACCGGTTCGCGGAGAACTTCTCCGGCAGCCTCACCTGCGGGTAGTCCATGTCGAGGTCCCGCGGGTCGGTGATGCGCCCGGTCAGAGCCGCGGCCGCCGCGGTCTCGGGCGAGCACAGCCAGACGGCGTCCTCGTCGGTGCCGGAGCGGCCGGGGAAGTTCCGGGGCATGGTGCGCAGACTGTTTCGGCCCACGGCCGGTGCCTGTCCCATTCCGATACAGCCCATGCAGCCGGATTGGTGGATGCGGGCACCCGATCCGACCAGTGAGGTCAGCCAGCCGCCGGCGATGAGATCGGCGAGGATCTCACGCGAGGTCGGGTTGACGTCGAGTGACACCCGGCCGTCGAGCCGCCTGCCCTCGAGGATCTGGGCGACGACGGCGAAGTCGCGCAGGCCCGGGTTCGCAGAGGAACCGATGACGACCTGGAAGACCTCCTCATCGGTGCACTCCCGGACCGGCCGGACATTGCCCGGCGAGGAGGGAGCGGCGATGAGCGGTTCGAGCTGCGAGAGGTCGATCGAGTCGGTGAGGTCGTACTCGGCGCCCTCGTCGGCGACGATGCGAGTGAAGTCCTCGCCCCTGTCGCTGGCTTCGAGGAAGTCCTTGACGGCGTCGTCGGCGGGGAAGACGGTCGCGGTGGCACCGAGTTCGGCGCCCATGTTCGCGATGACGTGGCGGTCCATGGCGGTCAGGCATTTCAGCCCCTCGCCGTGGTATTCGATGATCTTGCCGGCGCCGCCCTTGACGCCGTGACGACGCAGCATCTCCAAGATCACGTCCTTGGCCGAAACCCAGGGCGGCAGTTCGCCCGTGAGTTCGACGCCCATGACTTCGGGTGCGGCGATGTAGAGGGGATCGCCGGCCATCGCCATGGCCACTTCGAGCCCGCCGACGCCGATGGCCAGCATGCCCAGTGCCCCGGCCGCGCAGGTGTGGGAGTCGGAGCCGATGAGGGTGGCACCGGGTTTGCCGAACCGTGACTGGTGCACGGGGTGGGAGACGCCGTTGCCGGCGGGGGAGTACCAGAGGCCGAAGCGCTGCGCGGCCGAACGGAGGAATATGTGGTCCTCGGGGTTCTTCTCATCGGTCTGCAGCAGGTTGTGGTCGACGTACTGGACGGAGGTGTCCGTACGGATCCGGTCCAAGCCCAAGGACTCGAGTTCGAGCATGACCAGGGTTCCGGTCGCATCCTGGGTCAGTGTCTGATCGATGCGGACCCCGATCTCATTGCCGGGCGTCATCGTCCCGGATTCCAGATGCGAGCCGATGAGCTTCTGGGCGACATTCTCAGCCATCGTCAACCTCCTTCAGCAGTGGTCGAAAAACATGGCGGCGCACGCAGCCACGTGGTCTGTCCACGTTAGCCCCCGAACCCGGGACCGACAAGAGCCGTGCCACTTGATGGCCAAGGGCGCATACTGGGCGTATGCCCGAATTGCCCGAGGTCGACGCACTGGTCAGGTTCCTGCGCGCAAATGTCGTCGGTGACTTCATCACCCGGGCCGATGTCGGGGAGCTGAGCATCCTCAAGACCGC
>NZ_JAKDJU010000301.1 GCF_030453725.1 Brevibacterium picturae | reverse complement strand
GGGCCACCGGGGCCACCGTGGTGGCGGCGCTCGGCGTCGAGGCATGGGCCGATCGGTCGGTGCCTCGTTCGAACGCGGATACGCGGCAGGCTACAAGCACGGTGCCAGGTCCTGAACGTCAGGGAAGCGCGTCAGGGGAGCGAGTCAGTCTTCCGGGGTAGAGTGCCGCGCCCCCACCCCTCGGTGAGCCGAAGCGCCCGGTCGTATCGAAGCCTCCGCCCGTGACCGGAGCTCCGAGTCGTGCCCGAGCGCCCGGCCGCAACGGAGTGCTCAGGAGTACTCATCCGCGGTGGAGCACGGTCTCCAGGTCGTCGAGCACGGTCCGGTCCTCGATCGTTGAGGGCACTGCTGGAGAGTCGACTCCGTCGGCGATCTCGCGCATCGTCTTGCGCAGGATCTTCCCCGACCGGGTCTTCGGCAGGGCAGAGACGATGTCGACCTTTCTGAAGGCCGCGACCGGCCCGATCTCCTTGCGCACCAGCGCCACGAGTTCGGCGATGACAGTCTCCGGAGCGGCCGCCTCGGCGGAATCACCGAGGACGACGAGTGCACGCGGGCTCTGGCCCTTCGTGTCATCGTGAACGCCGATGACTGCGGTCTCCGTGACAGCGGGGTGGGAGGCGATGACGGCCTCGATCACACCGGTCGATAGGCGGTGACCGGCGACGTTGATGACATCGTCGGTGCGACCCATGACGAAGACATACCCGTCTTCGTCGAGATACCCCGAATCGCCGGTGAGGTAATAACCGTCGAATGCCGACAGGTATGAGGACACGAACCTGGAGTCATCGCCCCAGACGGTCGCCATCGTTCCCGGTGGCAGGGGCAGTTTCATAACGATGAGGCCTTCCTCGCCGGCCGGCATGGGCTTACCGGATGGGTCGAGGATCTCCACCTGGTAGCCGGGCACCGGCTTCGTCGGGGAACCCGCCTTGAGTGGGAACTGAGTGAGTCCGAGCGGATTGGCAGCGATCGGCCAGCCTGTCTCCGTCTGCCACCAGTTGTCGACGACGGGGATGTCACGGCCTGTCGCCTCGGCAAGTATCTGCGTCGTCCACTCATAGGTGTCCGGGTCGAGGCGCTCGCCGGCGAGGAATGACGCTCGCAGGCTGGCGAGGTCGTATTTCTTGATGAGCTCGCCGTCCGGGTCTTCCTTGCGGACGACGCGCATGGCTGTCGGTGCGGTGAAGTGGACGTTGACCTTGTGGTCTTCGATGATGCGGAAGAAGGTGCCCGCATCGGGGGTGCCGATCGGTTTGCCCTCGAACAGGACAGACGTGACCCCGGCCAACAGCGGTGCGTAGACGATGTAGGTATGGCCGACGACCCAGCCGACATCGGAGGCGGTGAACATCGTGTCGCCGGGATCGAGTCCGAAGATGCTGGGCATCGAGAATGCCGAGGCCACCGCATAGCCGCCGGAATCGCGCACGATGCCCTTTGGCTTGCCCGTCGTACCGGAGGTGTAGAGGACGTAGAGCTCATCGGTGGCCCTGACGGTGACCGGGTCAATGCCATCGGGGGTGCTCGCCAGCAGTTCGGCGTAGTCGAGGTCGTTCTCGCCCATCTCGCAGCGGTGCTCGTCGCGTTGGACGATGACGGTGAACTCGGGTTTGTTCTCGGCGATGTCGATCGCCTCGTCGACCATGGGCTTGTATTCGAGGACTCGGCTCTTCTCGACCCCGCAGGAGGTGGAGATGACGGCCTTCGGTGATGTGTCGTCGATGCGAACGGCGAGCTCATTGGGGGCGAAGCCGCCGAAGACCACCGAATGGATCGCGCCGATGCGGGCACAGGCGAGCATGGCGATGGCCGCCTCGGGGACCATGGGCATGTAGATGATGACCCGATCGCCTTTGACCACGCCCCTGTCGGCCAGTGCTCGGGCGAAGCGTGAGACCTCGTCGAGGAGCTCCGCATAGGTGATCGTGCGAATGGTGCCGGTGACAGGCGAGTCGTAGATGATGGCCGCCTGGTCCCCGCGACCGGCTGCCACATGCCTGTCGACGGCGTTGAAGCACACATTGAGTTCGCCGTCGGGGAACCACCGGTAGATCGGAGCATTCGAATCGTCGACGGCTCGAGTCGGCTCCGTGACCCAATCGATGTGATTCTTGGCCTGCTCGAGCCAGAACCCCTCAGGGTCGGCATCGATGCGAGCGACGACATCGTCGTAGCTGGGTGACTGCTCCTGTACGATCGTGTTCATGACTCCATTGTGACTCATGGCACATGACCTCGCCGAGGTGGACGGCAGAGAATTCGTGGTTCG
>NZ_JAKDJU010000300.1 GCF_030453725.1 Brevibacterium picturae | reverse complement strand
GGCGGTCGACACCGAGGCGGTCGATGCTGTTCCCACCTCCTCCCCGCGGCACCCGGGTATGGTGTGGGCCCTGGCGGCCTTCGGGCTGCTCAACGGAATCGGGGTCCAGGCGACCAACGTCTACATGCCGCTGTTCTCCGTGCGTGAGCTGGGATTCTCACTCGTGCTCGGCGGCGTCACCGCGGCGGTGGCCGGTGCGATCGGTGTGGCCGCTCGAGTGGGTTGGGCCAGGCAGATGGCCCGTGGTGCTTCCGGTACACACCTGCTGCTGCTTCTTGCGCTGATCGCCACGGCTGGCGCAGCGATGTTCTACGGCGCAGGAGCATCCGGCTGGGTATGGATGCTGTGGGTCGCTGCGGCGCTGCACGGCACCTCGGCGCTCGGTGTCTCTGTGGTGCTGATGAGCGCGCTCATGCGGTCGATCCCCTCGACGTCGATGGCCTCCGCCAGCGGAATGGTCACGGCAGGCATGTTCACCGGGTTCTCCCTGGGACCGTTGGGCATGGGCGTGCTCGTCAGCTCACCCGGCGGCTTCCAGCTGGGCTGGGCCGCTGTCGGGCTGGTCTACCTGCTCTGCGTGCTGTTGGCAGTGGTGCTCATTCGCAAGTCGAGCAGAAACTGAGGAAGGATACTCTCCCTCGGGAATGATCACCAGCCCTTGTCGGGCCCTTCGCGACGTGCTTAAAATCCTCAAAATGGTGCCGGGGCGATACGGTGTCGGTGCGTTGCAGAGATACGGTGAGGTGTCTGATGAGCAGGGATGTCGAACTCGGTACGGTCAGCACAGATGTGCCTGCCCGTTTGGACCGGCTTCCGTGGGCGCGCTTCCACTGGATGGTCGTCGTCGGCCTCGGCAGCGTCTGGATCCTCGACGGACTCGAAGTCACGATGGTCGGCAATGTCGCCGCCCGGATGACCGAAGAGGGCAGCGGCATCGATATGACCGCTGGCCAGATCGGAATGGCGGGTGCTATCTACGTGCTCGGGGCGTGCGTCGGTGCCATCGTCTTCGGCCAGCTCACCGACCGATTCGGGCGGCGAAAGCTCTTCCTCATCACCCTCATCCTCTATCTCGTCGCCACGGTGGCAACGGCGTTCTCATTCTCCGCGTGGTATTTCTTCCTCGTCCGCTTCCTCACGGGTGCTGGGATCGGCGGCGAATACGCAGCAGTGAACTCCGCGATCGATGAACTCATTCCCGCTCGGGTGAGAGGCCGGATCGACCTCATCATCAACGGCTCCTACTGGCTCGGCGCCGCAGGTGGTGCCGCCACGACGCTGTTCTTCCTCAACACCGACATCCTGCCGAAGATGATCGGCTGGCGCCTGGCCTTCGCCGTGGGCATGCTGCTGGCGATCTTCGTCTTCGTCGTCCGCAAGAACGTCCCGGAGAGTCCGCGGTGGCTGTTCATCCATGGCCGGCAGGACGAGGCCGAACGCGTCGTCGGCGAGATCGAGAACGGCATCGAAGCCGAAACCGCGCAGACACTGCCCGCGCCGGACAAGACCATCACTGTGCGGCAGCGGAAGACGATCTCCTTCGTCGAGATCATGCGAGTCGCCTTCAAGCTCTACCCGAAGCGAGCGGTCCTCTGCCTCGTCCTCTTCGTCGGTCAGGCCTTCCTCTACAACGGGATCACGTTCAATCTCGGGACGCTGTTCAACGGCTTCTACGGAGTCGCCGCCACAACTGTGCCGATCTTCATCATCCTGTGGTCGCTGAGCAACTTCGCCGGTCCCGTGATCCTGGGCAGATTCTTCGACACCATCGGGCGCAAACCGATGATCTCCTTCAGCTACATCGGGTCAGCGGTCGTCGCCGTCGTTCTCGCGGGCGTCTTCAATGCCGACATCGGAGGAGAATGGCTCTTCCTGCTCATCCTCGTCGTGTGCTTCTTCCTCGCCTCCTCCGGTGCCAGCGCAGCCTACCTCACGGTCAGTGAGATCTTCCCCATGGAGACCAGGGCACTGGCGATCGCGTTCTTCTACGCCATCGGCACGGCCGCTGGCGGCATTGTCGGCCCACTGCTGTTCGGCGGGATGATCGAGTCCGGTGACCGGTCCCTGGTCGCGATGGCCTTCTGCATCGGCGCCGGCGTCATGGCCCTCGGCGGAGTGGCCGAACTCATCTTCGGGGTCAAGGCCGAAGGAGCCGACCTCGAGGCCATCGCCCGTCCGCTGACGGCCGAGGACGCTGACGAAGAAACGGAAGAGACCGCCGAGGCGGGGGAGCGGGATGCGGATCAGAGCCGACGGCAGAAGCTGCGTCCGGGTCCAGGATCGGCGGG
>NZ_JAKDJU010000010.1 GCF_030453725.1 Brevibacterium picturae | reverse complement strand
TTGCTGCCCACGCTGATTGCGCAGCCAGTGGTCAATCTCAGCTTCGTCGCCGCCGAACTGGGGACCAACCAGGTGACGGCGTTGCGTGCGATCGACACATTGGTCGATCGTGGCATTCTTCTCGAGGCAACCGGACGTAGAAGGAACCGCGTCTGGCGGCAGCCGGGTGTACTCAGTGTTCTCGACGCTTTCGCGGACAGTGCGCGACGAAGCGGGCGATGACTAGACTCGAACCATGAAGATCACGGTACTCGAGGGAGACATCACCGAGGCCTCCGTGGACGCGATCGTCAACGCCGCGAACTCAAGCCTGCTGGGCGGTGGCGGTGTCGACGGAGCCATCCACAAGGCAGCCGGACCCGAACTGCTCGAAGCCTGCCGCGAAGTCCGCCGCACCAGTCACCCGCGTGGACTTTCTGCCGGCCAAGCCGTCGCAACAGACGCCGGTGCACTCAAAGCCAGGTGGGTCATCCACACCGTCGGACCGAACCGTCATCAGGGTGAGGCCGATCCTGAGGTGCTCGAGTCCTGCTTCGAATCGAGCCTCAACTTAGCCGTTGAACTCGGCGCCGCCTCGGTGGCCTTCCCGGCTATCGGCGGGGGAGTCTACGGATGGTCGGCCAGGGACGTCGCCGAGGCGGCCCATTCCGTCATCGTCGACGGCCGGGAACATGGACGCTGGGAGTCGATTCGCGAGGTCAATTTCGTCCTCTTCAGCGATTCGATGACGAGCGTGTTCTGCCAGGTCTTCGACCACGACCAATGGTGATGGCTGTGGTTATCCTGGACGTATGGGTGCAAGCTATGAAGAGACGATGACCGTCCCCATCGCCGCGGCCGATGTCGGGCAGAGGGCATTCGAGGTGCTGAGGAACCTACAGGGTGCCGCCGGGTCGATTGCGACCACGCGGCCCGGGGTGCTCAGTGCCTCGTTCAGGGCGACGTGGAGGAGTTGGGGCGAGAAGATCACCGTCCACATCGATCAGGCGTCGGACGGCACCGTCGTGCGCATCCGCAGCGCCTGTGCCTTTCCCCTCCAGGTCTTCGACTGGGGAGTGAACAGGGGAAATGTGCAACGGATCAAGGCCGGGCTCGAGCTCCCTGATCGATCGGAAGGCAGCAGATCATGAGAGTCCACGACGTCATCCCCGACATTCCGGTGACCGACATCGACGCGGCCCGAGGCTTCTACGAGGACTTCCTCGGACTCGGCACCGAGGAGTTCAACCTGGGCTGGGTGGCCCGCTTCACCTCGGCGGAGACCGGGGCGCACGTCCAGCTCGTCACCGAGGACGCGAGCGCTCCAGTCACCCCCGTGCTCTCGCTCAAGGTCGATGACATCGATGCCGCATACGCTGAGGCACAAGCGAGCGACTTCGAGATCGTCCATCCGCTGACCACCGAGGAGTGGGGCGTGACCCGCTTCTTCGTCCGCGACCCCGATGGCAACGTTGTCAACATCACCGCGCACCGTCAGTGACTCACACCGCGGTGTAGCCGCCGTCGATGAGGTAGTAGGCGCCGGTGACGAATGAAGCATCGTCCGAGAGCAGGAAGTTCACAACCTTGGCGACCTCCTCGGCGGTGCCGAGTCGGCCGAGCGGGTGCTTGGCCTTGAGTCCGTCGAGGGTCTCCGCATCGAGGCTGCTCTCGACCAGCGGTGTCATGATGTACCCGGGGCCGACGGAGTTGATGCGCAGGCCCTGTGCTCCGTATTCGGCTGCGGCATTCTTCGTGATGCCCACGACACCGTGCTTGGCTGCGGTATAGGCGCCGTTGTTGACTGCCGCGACCGAGCCGTGGATCGAGGCCATGTTGACGATCGCGCTGTCCTTGGCGCCGGTCTTCAGCATTTCGGGGATCTGGTAGCGCATCCCGTAGAGCACACCGTTGAGGTTGATATCGATGACCTTGTCCCAGTTGTCGAGGTCAGTCTCACCTGCCGGTGCCTGGCTGCCGCTGATACCTGCATTGTTGACCGCGTAGTTGAGCCCGCCGTAGGTGTCGACGGCGAACTCGACGACCTTCGCGGAATCGTCCTTGACGCTGGTGTCCTGCTTAATCGCCGAGGCGGCGCCACCGTCCTCGGTGATCTCATCGACAACGTGCTGGGCGGCGTCGAGATTGATGTCGGTGATCACGACCTTCGCGCCCCTGGCTGCGAGTTCCTTGCTGATGGCTTCGCCGAGGCCCGAGCCTCCGCCGGTGACGAGTGCGACCTTGTTCGTGAAATCTGCCATTGTGATGACCTTCTTCCGTTTTCCGACGAGCCATACTCTGTGGCTCTCAGCAGGTGTAACGGCGCACTGTTGGCCGAAATTCCGTCTGTTTGATCACCTATGGGGTTGCAGTCAGCGAGGTTCCATCTGCTTTCAACCATTCGGTGGGGAAGGGTTGCTCGGACTCGTATGGATGCAATTGGCCGTCCCAGTGTCGTTGCCATTCGATTCCATACTTGTCCTTAAAAATCAGGTCGACCCTTGGCAACGGGTTTTTCGGGTGCTTTTTGCGCCAGTCCTCAAGGTTCATGATCGTGGCAGTGGCGGGAGCTAGTTTGTGACCGTCGTCCTTCGACGGAGGCAGAACTGTCTTCCGTGCTGCGTAGTAGCGCTTTGGTCGGTTGTCCGTGCCTAGACAAGTCGCCAGGCGCACATCGAATATTGGCGTCAGCGATTGGTTCTGGACGACAACGACAAGATCATTGCCGACGGACTCTGTCCATGCCGCCACGGATTCAGCTTGAGCACGCTCTCTGTCGACGCGGGCCCACTCGAGCTGTTCGGCTACCGCTTTGGATTGCGCACGCGCCTCTTCAGTCTGCTTCTCCGATTGCTCGGCCTGCCGTCGAGCATGAGCGGTTTGCTGCTCGGCCTCACTTGCCTGCTTCTTCATCTCCACGAACGAGCGTGCGGCGAATATTCCGGCAACGATGGCTGCAGCCGCAGCCACGCACGTAGCGAAGGCGATGACTGTGTCGGGATTCCAACCCATTTCCATGTACTGTCAACTCCCTCAGTTGATGAGCATCATTTGCTACCCGGTCGGCTCGGCATCGACAGGCACGGCTCGCTCTTTCACCTCATCGAGGCGGGCACCGATCGTCGCTAGCGCTCCGCCGGGGAAAAGCTCGAAGACATCGCCGGAGTAGATGTCGGTATACGGTTCTTCGAACAGACGTCCACGTTCGACGATTCCGTTCGTCGACAGTTCGTTGACGATCTGGCGAACGAACTCGATCTGCACCGCAGAGAAACGTGATTCGTCGAGATACTCACCGAACAACTCCATGACAGCTGCCCTGTCCAGGCCGATCAGTGACCGTACGAAAAGTCCCAACCCGTCGGCTGTCTTAGCTGCGGCTTGGATCGTCTGATCGTCGCCGACGCCGCCGTCGATGAGGATGTTCTTGAGTGCGTCAAGGTCGGCTTCGGTGAGCTGCTGATTGCGCATCAGCTTCTGCACCGCGAGGTGGTTCCTATGATCGTTGAGGTACGTGCGAGCCCTGTCGCGCAGCCGGTCGATGTTGAGGCCCGGCTCATGAGTCGGCAAAGTCGAGGACTCGTTCTCCCTCAACTCGTCGACGAAGTCCGTGTAGATCGGATTCTGCCGTTTGCCCTGTGCGAACCTCACCAGCTCGCGCAGGCGCACGCGAAGGTCTTCCAAATCCGGCAGTGTCACGTCCTGCCACCATTCGGCACGGACGATGTCTTCGAGCAGTTCGACCTGTGCCGCCACCATAGGGATGCTCTGTTTGGTCAGAAGCACCTCGGCGATATCTCGGATTGTGCGGCTCGCCGGGGTCTCAAAGATGCCGTCAAGCGCGGACAGCTGGGTGCTGAGGACGATGAGGTCGAAGCGCTTCGCCTCTTCGGAGGAGTCGATCGCTGCGGATGGAAGTCCGCCGAGGTGGTCGACCGCCTCCGCGATGGTCTCGGGATCAGCCTGACTCCAGGATGCATCCACGGCGAAGTCGCTCACCCATCTGCGATGCGCGCGGACG
Source organism: Brevibacterium picturae (assembly GCF_030453725.1). GTDB lineage: Bacteria > Actinomycetota > Actinomycetes > Actinomycetales > Brevibacteriaceae > Brevibacterium > Brevibacterium sandarakinum_A. Next base: position 34,335 of record NZ_JAKDJU010000010.1, on the reverse strand, counting down.
GCGCGATTTTCTGTGGGGATGCCCCTGACGAAACGGGCGAGCTCGCCGGACAGGCTTGATCGCATTCCAGAGAGATCGGATCGTGAGCTGACGGCGGCGAGAAGCTCGGCTCGAGTGCGAACGATGCGGTGATTAAGCGGAAGCACCTGCCTGGGTTCGGCTTTGTCGAACTGCTCATTGAAGTATTCGAAGTTGGAGCAGAAGTCGAAGACGTAGAACTCGGTCTTGTCGTGTCCGGGGCCGAAGATGTCAGGGCTCAGGCGGGTTCCGCGTCCGATCATCTGCCAGAACTTGCTCTTGGAACGCACCTTTTTGAACAGGACGAGGTTGAGGATCTCGGGAATGTCGATTCCGGTGTCGAGCATGTCCACGGAGATCGCGATCTGCGGGTATTGTTTCGGGTCTTTGAACTTCTCGATGAGGTCCTGGGCGCTGTCTGTCTGATGAGTGATGACGCGTGCGTACCGACCGGCGAAGGCAGGAAAGTGGATGTCGAAGCGCTGTTGGATGAAGTCGGCGTGGCGTTGGTTCTGGGCGAAGATGATCGACTTGCCGAGCGTGTCACCACTCTCGATCTTCAGCCCGTCGGCCATCAGCTTGTTGATGACGATGTCGACGGTGTCAGCGTTGAACAGGTAGTTATTGAGCGCGGTTGCGTGCACGTCGTCTGGAATCGTGCCGTCGTCCCATTCGAGTTCGTCCCAGTCGGTGCGTTCCTCTTCGTCGAGGTCCGCGTAGTGGATGCCCTCTTCGAGGAATTTTGTTCCGAGATTGATCTCGCGCGGCTCAGTCAGGTATTTGTCGGCAATCGCCTGCTCGAGAGTGTATGCGCCAGTGGGCACCCCGTTTTCGATATGGAAGAGGCTGAAAGTGTTGCGGTCGATCTCGTCCTTCGGCGTGGCGGTGAGTCCGAGCAGGAGACTGTCGAACCAGTCGAAGATGGCCTTGTATTTCCGATAGACCGAACGGTGTGCCTCATCGATGATGACGAGGTCGAAGTAGCCAGGGCCGAAGACCGTATCGTCGCCTTTGTCGATGAGGCCCATCATCGTTGGGTACGTCGAGACGAAGACTCGGCCTGAGGCTTGTTCTTTTACGCCTGTTTCAAGCAGATTGACTGTGGTGACATTGGGCAGGTGCGCTGTGAACGCACCGGCGGCCTGCTTGACGAGGGCTCGCCGGTCAGCGAGGAACAGGACTCGTTTGACCCAGTTGGCTTTCATCAGCTGGTCGACGAGGGCGATGGCGGTCCGCGTCTTTCCTGACCCGGTGGCCATGACGAGCAGGGCTTCACGCTGCCGATTGTCGAAGTCTCTGCCGACTTGAGCGATGATCTCTTGCTGGTATCCGCGGTTGACGATGTCGCCGTTGACCGGCCGACCTTCGAGTCGAACCCGAGTGGACCTGCGCTGGATGAGGAGTTCGAGTTCGTCCCGAGTGTAGAACCCGTGGACCTCCCGCGGTGGGTAACCGCCGGCATCGTCCCAGAGGTGGTGGCGGTCGCCGTTGCTGAAGAAGATGATGGGACGGCGTCCGAAGGTCTTCTTGAGACCATCCGCGTACATCTCTGCTTGGTGGCGTCCTGCCTCCACGCTCGCCGAGGTGCGCTTGGCTTCGACGACAGCCAGGGGCTTTCCGTCAGTACCCCACAGCACATAGTCGGCATACCCGACGCCAGAAGGCGTGGGCAGACCTGCAATGCGGTATTCGCGGACGTTGGGCTCGTCAAGGTCCCACCCCGCCAGCTCGAGGTCGACGTCGATGAGGTCAGTGCGGGTGCGGTCTTCCTTCCACTCCTGGGAATCGAGGGTGGTGACTTTGGAACTCTGTGCAGCGGCGATCTGCCGTTGCAGTTCTTCGATCTGCGAGTCTTTGTCTGCGGTCGCTGTGGCGATCTGTGCGTCGACATCGGCGGAGATCTGGGCCAGCTGCTTCTTCGCGGCGGCCAGCTCTTCGTCCTGCTGTTTGAACTTGTCGACCAGCTTGGTCAGTTCTGCAGGGCTGAGCGGGGCGGCTCGGTGAGCGACCTTCGGATCGAACTGCGTCCCCGCGGGGACATCGTCGGGGATGCGCGAGTGGTGGAACGCGGCCCAGATGATGACGAGGTAGAGCTCGCTGAGGGCGCGGATTGCGGCATCGACAGGGACGGGGGTGTCGTTGTGGACGGCGTTGTTGCCGAGCTTGCGCAGGAAGGTCAGCTTTTGGTGGATCCCGATTCCTGTTTCAGCTTTGAACTTCGGGTCGTTGATCCGCGCGGAGAGGTCGTCTTTGTACGGCGTGGGGAGGTCGAGGATTGTGTAGAGGTGGAGGACGAGGCGTTCGATGCTGCGTCTGCTGTAGATGCAGGCGGACCGAGGATCGGAGAAGACGTAGGATTCAGCGCGCGCGGAATCGTTGAAGATCGTCGGCCATTCGGCCCTGATGAACTCGAAGTTCGTCAACGTCCCCTCCTACGCGGCAGTGCGCCTGCTGTGATCAGCGTCGATTGCTGGTGTAGTTCCCATCTTGCCAGGTCGGACGGACATGAGGGTGACGACGGTGGCGAAATCCGGCAATTCGCGATTGAAGGTGTAGAGCCCGCGTCATAGTTCACCTCGGAAGGCTCGGGACTGGAGGGAGGTGAACAGTGCATCGGATTGTTCTTTTAAGTTCGTCAATTTGATTCGGGCATCGACTAGTCGGGACGTCTGATGCGCGAAGCTTGCTTGAAGGTTTTCGGGGGGTATAAACGCTGGAAGTCGACTGATCTGATTTTGAAATAGGTTGGCTTGCGCGGATGAATTGGCTTGGCGGTGCATTTCTCGTTGCAAGGTATAGCTCGATAAGAGCGCGGCCAGGAAAGTGGTATTTACAGAATCAAGTGGGCGTATTAAGGCAACGCTTCTTACTAGCGCAATAGAGACAGGTACAGTTATAGTTGCGACTCGGCCGATAGTTCCCGAGCATGATAAAAGTATATCTCCACGTTCAGGGTCCACTCGCTTCTTTAAGCGATCATATTCTTCCTGACCGACAAAATCCGTATTGTCAAAGTCTATCCATCCATTTCGTATATTTCGAGCTGAGAGCAGCGGAACTCCGCTCGATTGTCTTTTTGGGGTATGGTGTGCGCCATCAGTGATGCGAAATGCTAAATCACCGACCGTTGCGGAATTCCAGCGAGAAGTCCACTCGCCGGGTGCTCCAAACATCTCGTGGAAGATGGACTGGGTCAGGGTTTCCAAGTGGGCGGTGGCTTGGCGGCGCTTTTGGCTGATGGCGTCAGCTTTGTCGAGGATCGCGGCAATTCGGCGTTGTTCGTCGAGGGGAGGCAAGGGGATGCGCAGGTCTTCGACGACCTGCCGTGTGACTCCTTTAATTGTTGCGCCTCTTGAATGCTGTTCGAAATACTGAGATCTGCTCTGCAGAAAACGAGATAGATATTTGAGGTCAAGGTTGTCGCAGGGGCTGATCGCGGTTAAATCTTGGCTGAAAGAGACCGGGTGTGGAGGTATTAGGGTCTTTCCGACTGAAGTCCGGGTGACGAGCAGTAGGCTGTTCTTTCTTGTAATTTTGGTGGCCGACTTCTGAACTGCATGCTCGGTGATGTGGTGCCGAGCGCGTACATGTCCTTCGTCATCGATGTCTGCCCCTGTGATCCAAGGAATCTCTCCTTGGTAAAAGGACTCATTTTTGCGATCCGGAGTGCCCCCGCTTGCAAACTCGGCAACATCCCCCAACGGTGCCATCTTCATGACAGCATCGCCTTCAACTCGGCCAGGTCCTTGGCGATTTCGGCGTCGAGCTTCTCGACGTCAGTAATGATATCTAGAGGTGCACGATGCTCGACCTCCTCGTATTCGATCTCCTTGTAGCGGTTGATCGAGAGGTCGTATCCCTGCTCGGCGATCTCGGACTTGGGGACCGCGAACGACTTCTCGGTTCGCGCACGGTCCTTCTCCGAACCATTGCGCTCAGCCCATCGCTCCAGCACCTGCGGCAGATCATTCGCATCGACTGGATTCCGCTTGTCGTCGAGACTGAACCCATCGGCTTGGACATCATAGAACCACACGTTTTCCGTGCCACCGGAATTCGTCTTTGTGAAGAACAGGATGGCCGTGGACACACCGGCATAGGGTTTGAATACACCGCTGGGCAGCTTCACGACACCGTCGAGCTTTTGCTCCTCGACGAGCGTCCGCCGCAGTTCTTTGTGTGCCTTGCTCGAGCCGAACAGCACACCGTCCGGGACGATGACCGCAGCGCGACCGCCGGGCTTGAGCAATTTGAGGAACAGAGCAAGAAACAGGAGCTCGGTCTTCTTTGTCTTCACCACGCGCTGCAGATCCTGCGACATGGCCTCGTAGTCGAGGGAGCCGGCGAATGGGGGATTGGCGAGGATTAGCGTGTATTTCTCCGCCTCGGCGCTGACGTTCTCCGCCAGGGAATCTCGGTAGCGGATGTCGGGCTGCTCGATGCCGTGCAGCATCATGTTCATGCTGCCGATGCGCAGCATCGTCGAGTCGAAGTCGTACCCGTGGAACATGCTGTTATGGAAGAAGTGCCGCTGCTCTTTATTGGTGAATACCTCGGGGTGGGAGTGCCGTAACTGTTCCGAAGCAGAGACGAGGAAGCCAGCAGTACCGCAAGCAGGGTCGCAGATCTCGTCGTCCGGCCTCGGTGCGCTCATCTTGACCATGAGATCAATGATGTGTCGGGGCGTGCGGAACTGCCCGTTCGTCCCCGAGCTCGAAATCTGGGAGAGCAGATACTCGTAGAGGTCGCCGTTGGTGTCGCGCTTGTCCATCGGGATGTCGCTGAGTAGGTCGACGACCTTCGACAGGAGGTGGGCGCTGGGGACGGTGAAGCGCGCATCACGCATGTGCCCACCGTAGGTGGATCCGTCTCCGCCAAGCTTCCGCAGGAAAGGGAAGACCCCATCGGAGACGACGTCGTACATCACCTCGGGCTCGAGGTTTCGCAGACGGCTCCACCGGAAGTCCTGCTCACCGGGGCCGAAGGTCGGATTCTCGAGTGACTTGCCCGTGAAGCTGGCCCGAGACTCCGCGTGCGTTTCGAGTTCGTCGAGTCGACGGATGAACAGAAGGTAGGTGATCTGCTCGATCACCTCGAGGGGATTGGAGATCCCACCTGACCAGAAGGAGTTCCAAATCTGATCGACCTTGTTCTTCACATCACCTGTAATCACATGACTGAGCATATCGAAGAACCCTGACAGGGAATGAACCGAGCGGGCCCGGCCGTGTCAGCACATCCCGGTAACGTCCACCACATGAATATTCCAACAGGTCTGGAAATGGACGCAATCAACCACACCATGCTCGTCAACAGAGTGCTGAGCTCGATCAAGCAGCAACGGCCCGATCTCTCCGAGCACGTATCGCACATGAGCGGATCGCCCGCCGTCGGAGTGAAGCTTCAGCTGTCGCGAGACCGCAGCATCATGTTTGCCTGGGTGAGGGACAAGAGCGTGGTTCAGTGGATGATCGCGACTCCGGATCAGACCTTGACTCCGCTGCGAAGTGGTGAAACCGTCGACGACATCGCCTCCCGCCTGATTGAGGCGTTTGACCGTTTCGCCGACTGATCTCCAGCCGCGCAGCTCAAGGAGGGGTGATGGGCAGGGTCACATGGGGTTTCACAAGTTCGCTCGACGGGTTCATCACCGGCCCGGATCACGATATGTCCTGGATGTCCGGCCTCGGCTCGCTGGCTGAGGGCACGGTCGAGGACCTTGCGGCCAAGGTTGCCGTCATCATCTCCGGCCGCCGCGGCTATGACGCTGCCAAGGACCAGGCAGATGAGCGGGACGAGCTGACGTCGGCCGCCTATGGGGGAGCGTGGTCGGGCACCGAGTTCATCCTCACCCACCGTCCCGAGGAGCTCGCCGACGATCCGAACGTCACCGCCATGAACTGCTCCATCGCCGAGGCGGTCGACCGGGCCCAGCCCATTGCCGGTGATCGCGATATCCAGATCATCAGCGCCGACATCGCCCGGCAGGCTCTTGACGTCGATCTCATCGACGAGATGCAGGTCTTCGTCGCCCCGGTCTTCCTCGGCGACGGCACCAGGATCTTCGATGTTCCCGGCGGCAGGCGCATCGTTTGGGAACTCGTCGAGATCGATGAGGCGAACAGGGAGGCCTTCGTGCGCACCTATCGTCCGAAGCGATAGGTCTCATTCCTGCCGTGAGCTCAGCTCCCACAGAATCCGCATTGCTTCCTCATCGAAATCCTCGCCGGCAGTGCTGCTGGGCTCGCTGTCATGGACCTCGGCGTGCAGCTGCTCCATCCGGCGATCGAGCTGGCTGGCCACCTCAGCGGTCTGGGTGAGCTCCTCGATGAGCCGCTCCGGAACTTCACCCGAGAATTTGTAGTGGATCTTGTGCTCGAGGCTGGCCCAGAAGTCCATGGCGATGGTCCGGATCTGGACTTCGCAGATCACCGGTGTCGGGCCCCCATTGAGGAAGACGGGCACTTCGAGGATCGCATGGAGGCTCTTGTAGCCATTGGGCTTCGGGTTGGCGATGTAGTCCTTGATCTCTACGATCCGAACATCATTCTGCGAGGTCAGCATGTCGAGCACGTGATAGGTATCGGCGATGAAGCTGCAGGTGATGCGGATGCCCGCGATGTCGGTGATCTTCGAGCGGATCGTCGCGACGTCGAGTGGAAGCTGCCGGCGATTGACCTTCTCGAGCAGGCTCTGCGGCGACTTCACCCTCGAGGTGATGTGTTCGATCGGATTGTAGCTGTGCGTGTGGAAGGACTCTTCACGCAGAATCGAGATCTTGGTCAGCAGCTCGTCGATGACGAAGCGATGCTGCATGAGCAGCAACGAGAAGTCGTGCCGCAGCGATCGCACGCTCGCCACCTGATTCGGCGTCAAGGCCATGTTTGGGAGCTGTTGTCGTTCGGTCATGATTCTCCAGTGTCTGGGTGTCCTGTGTCAGTGTATCCTCGGCGCTTCTCTGTCCATGTCAGCACTGCGGCGTATCGTTGGATCATGTGCAGGAACATCAGAACCCTTCATAATTTCGAACCCCATGCCACCTCGGACGAAGTGCATGCCGCGGCAATGCAGTACGTGCGCAAGATCGCGGGCACGACGAAGCCGTCACACGCCAACGCCGAGGCCTTCGAAGCGGCCGTCGAAGAGATCGCTCACACGACTCAGCATCTTCTCAACGCGTTGGTGACCACTGCGCCGGCGAAGAATCGTGAAGTCGAGGCCGAGAAGCGACGAGCCAGATTCGCGGCACGAACCTGACTCAATCAGTCCACCACGGTCGTCCCTCGAGCTTCAAGATCCTTCGTAATCCCCGCCGAGGCGGTGCGCAGGGCCTGCATGATCGCCGGCCCTCCGATGTGGTGCTCGGAGTCGACGACGACGCCGAGGCTGGCGATCGTCAGCCCGTTGCCGTCGAAGACGGGCACCGCGATTCCGGTGGTGCCGTCATCGATATGACCGGCAAGCTCTGCGAAGTGATAGGTCCGGATCGTCGTCAGCATCGTCCGCAGCACAGCCGGATCGGTCGTCGTCTTCTCGGTGATCGCGGCGAGCGGTCCGCGCAGGTAGGCCTCTCGCACGTGCTTCGGAGCGTGAGCGAGCAGCACCAGTCCGCACGATGAGGCATGGGCAGGTAGTCTCCCGGCTGTCTTCGAACGGTGGATGACCGCTGCCGGCTTCGACATCCTCTCGATGATGAGGACCTCGCGTTCGCGCAGAATGCCCAGCTGGGTGTTCTCGCCGACGAAGTCGTGAACCGCGCTCATGTGGGGTCTGGCCACGGTCGCGAGATCGACGGCGTCGGAGGCCCGATTCGACAGCTCCCACATTCCCACGCCGATCCTGATTCGACCGTTGGGGTCGCGCTGGAGCAGATTATGCCGCATCATATCGTTGATCAGTCGGTACGCCGTGGACTTCGGCAATCCCGCTCGCTCGGACAGCTCGTCGGTGCTTAAGCTCGGATGATCGGGGTCGAACGAGCCGAGGACTCGGACCAGCCGATCGATCATGGAATCGCCCGATTGAGAGTTCGCCATGACCGCAATCGTAGCCATAGAGTGCTCGCATTCTCAATCAATGGATCACCGATGGCTCCCCGTGGCCTGCATCACTATTGTGGCCGTTCAGGGTGGCAGTCGCGTGCATCACCCGCGCCCGAAAAGGCCGACCTCGAAGGAGCGGCAGCCAAGCACCTGATCGCCCCTCATCGAAGTCAACACAGTCAAGACCCGACCAGAGCAGGAATAGGGGAGAACGACATGAGTGAGAACAGTTTCCTAGGCACCCAGTGGCACGGCAAGATCTTCACCGGGGCATGGACGAACGGTGCAGGCGAGCCCTATGACGTCATCGAACCCGCAACAGGTCAGTCGCTGGGACGCTTGGGCGCTGCGAACGCCGATGACGTGAACGCCGCCGCAACCCGTGCCGCGGCCGCCCAGAAGGAATGGGCGAAGACGCCGCCTGCCGAGCGCGCAGCCGTCCTCCGCCGGGCCGGCGCACTGTGGGCCGAGCACGCCGAGGAGATCTCGGACTGGATCATCCGTGAATCGGGCGGGATTTCCGCCAAGGCAGGTCTCGAAGTCAGCTCTGCTGAGCAGATCTGCTACGAATCCTCCGCCCTGACCAGCCACCCCAAGGGCCAGGTCCTGACCTCGAACGAACCCCGCTGGTCATTCTCTCGCCGGGTGCCCGCCGGAGTCGTCTCAGTCATCGCACCCTTCAACTTCCCACTCATTCTCTCGATCCGCTCGGTCGCCCCGGCACTCGCGCTGGGCAATGCGGTCCTGCTCAAGCCGGACCCGCGCACCGCGGTCTGCGGTGGGGTGAGCCTGGCCCGGATCTTCGCCGAGGCGGGTCTTCCCGAGGGACTCCTGCAGGTCCTGCCCGGAGGTCGGGAAGCCGGCGAAGCCGTGGTCTCTGCTCCTGAGGTCTCGGTCATCTCCTTCACCGGGTCGACCGCAGCCGGACGCAAGGTCGGCGAAACTGCCGGGCGCCTCCTCAAAAGCTGCCACCTGGAACTCGGTGGAAACAACGCACTCGTCGTCCTCCCCGGGGCAGAGGTCGGTCCGGCCACCTCGGCGGGAGCCTTCGGTTCCTGGATGCACCAGGGCCAGATCTGCATGACCACGGGTCGCCACCTCGTCCACGAATCCATCTACGACGAATACGTCGAACAGCTGGCCGAGCGTGCCAGGAACCTGCCCGTAGGCAACCCCGCCACCGAGGAGGTCGCGCTGGGTCCAATCATCGACGACAACCAGCGGACCCGGATCCGCGACATCATCGACAAGGCGCAGGCCGACGGTGCACGACTCGTCGCCGGAGGAACCGGTGAAGGAGCATTCGTGCCACCGACGGTGTTGGCGGATCTGAGCCCCTCGAACCCGGCCTGGACGCAGGAGATCTTCGGACCTGTAGCGCCTGTGAGCCGCTTCTCGACCCTCGAAGAAGCCGCGGAGCTCGTCAACTCAAGCGTTTACGGGCTGTCCGTGGGCATCCTCGGCGATGTGGGCACGGCCATCGAGCTGGCCGACCTCGTCGACACCGGCAAGATCCACATCAATGAGCAGACCGTCTCCGATGAGGCGAACGTGCCCTTCGGCGGCACGAAGGACTCCGGGAACGGGTCCCGCTTCGGTGGAGCGGAGGCCAACATCGAAGCCTTCACCGAAACCCAGTGGGTGACGATGCGCTCCCAGATTGCCCCATACCCATTCTGATCCGCTGATTCTGCACCGCCTCGAATTCTGACCGAGCGAACGACCGACCGGAGACACCGATGTCCACACCTGCCGTAGCCCCTGTCACCACCTCTGCCCGAACGGCGGCCACTACCCGCTGGCCGGCGATCCTGTGCTGGCTGGCCGTCGCCCTCGAGGGCTTCGACCTCGTCGTGCTCGGGGCGGTGATCCCCGAGCTTCTGGCGACGAACGCCATCGGCTTCACCACCGAGGCCGCGACGCTCGTGGCGACTCTGAGCCTGGTAGGGGTGGGCCTCGGGGCTGCGGCGGTGGGGCCGATCTCAGACCGCTTCGGGCGTCGCTACACGATCATCGTCTGCGTGCTGATCTTCAGCATCTTCACCCTGCTTGTGGCATTCTCCCCGAACGTCGCACTGTTCACGACCTTCCGGTTCATCGCCGGGCTGGCCTTGGGCGCGGTGATGCCGGGTTGCCTCGCCTACATCAGCGAGCACAACAGGTCGGGTAAGACCGGCAAGGCGACGACGCTGACGATGACCGGCTACCACGCCGGCGCCGTGGCGATCTCTCTGCTCGCCGTCTTCTACTCCCATAACTGGCACCTGCTCTTCATCGCCGGGGGTGTGGCAGGACTCGTCCTCGTCCCGCTGCTGTGGTGGAAGCTGCCCGAATCTCAGGCCTTCGTCGATGCCCGGGCCGCGAAGGACCGTCCCGCCCAAACTGCTGCCGTGGCCCCGAAGACCGGGGTGGCAGGACTGTTCGTGGGCCGGTTCAAGCTGGTCACGATCGGCGTCTGGGCAGCAAGCTTCATGGGCCTGCTGCTCGTCTATGGCCTCAACACGTGGCTGCCGAAGATCATGGCCGATGCCGGGTACGAGGTCTCAGATTCCCTCGTCATGCTGTTCGTCATGAATGTCGGTGCCGTCGTCGGCCTCGTCATCGCCGGCTGGCTCGCGGACAAGCACGGGACGAAGCCGATCGTGCTGCTGTGGTTCATCCTCGCAGCCGTGTTCCTCGCTGCTTTGAGCATTCCGATGACGAGCCAGGTTCTGCTCAACATCGCGGTCTTCATCACCGGTGTGTTCGTCTTCTCCGCCCAGGTGCTCGTCTACGCCTTCGTATCCGCGATCTACCCGCCCACTGCCCGCGGTACCGCGATCGGCATGACCTCGGCAGTGGGCCGCATCGGCGCCATCGTCGGCCCGTTCATCACCGGCACCCTCGTCACAGCAGGCATCGCCTACCCGTGGGGCTTCTATCTCTTCGCGGTTGTCGCCGTCTTCGGCTTCGCAGCGATGGCGATCGTTCCGAAGGCAGTGGACGCCGCCGGACGATGATTGTCAGGGCTGAGGCCCAGACGAAAGCGAGGGAAGAGAAGGTTGATCTCAAGCTCAGAAATCAACCTTCTCTTCCCTCACAATCTCAGCCCTCGGCTAGGGTTGCCCTCCCAAGCGGCGTCGACGGACGATGAGTATGATGCTCGCACCGATGACGATCAGCCCGGCCGCAACCGCCATCATCAGCGTCGGATCGACGCCGGTGCGAGGCAGGTCGTCGCCGCCGTCGCTGTCGTCGCCGGCATCGCTGTCGGCACCGGAGCTGCTGTCGGAAGCGCCGTCGTCGGCCGCTTCTGCATCGCCGCCGTCTGCGCCAGCCGAGACGCCTTCGCCGCCGTCTGCCCCGCCGTCTGCCTCGGCGTTGCCCTCGTCCGACGCCCCAGCGTTGCCCTCGTCCGAAGCGCCGTCGTCGCTTCCGCCATCATCTGCAGGCTCGAAGAGTCCGACGACGACCGGGTCGTGGTCCGAAGCGCGGAACTGATCCGGAGCGTAGAAGTCGCCTGCGTTGTAGTTGAAGCGACTGTATTCGAGTGCCAGTGCTTCGACCGAGTTGATGTTCCAGACATCAGCGCCGATGATCGCATCGAAGGCACTTGACGGCAGGGCAGCCTGAGCGCTCGAACCCGAAACATCCAACGCCAGCACGTGATCGAGACTGCCCGTCCGGGACTTGTAGACATACGTCGACTTGTCCGTCTTCTCGGCTGCGACGTCCTTGAACCCGGCCTCATAGAAGACCTGCATCGGGTCCTCCTGCGTATAGGAGTTGAAGTCGCCGAGCAGGTAGACGAAGTCACTGTCTGCGGCCTTCTGCTGCTCGCTTGCGAACTCGACGAGGGACTTCGCCTGCTTCACACGATCCGCGTTCGAATTGCCCTGCCCGTCACCACTGTCCTCATTGCCGGGGCCTTCGCCTGAACCCTTTGACTTGAAGTGGTTCGAGATCGTGAGGAAGGTCTTGTCGGCTTCGAACTCACCGGACTCGTCCCTCGGTGTGAAGGCCTGCGACAGGGGTTCGCGGGCGTTGGAGAACGCAGCCTGATCGTCAAGGATCGTGGAATCGTTCTGCGGGGCCACCTCGGCGGGCTGATAGATCAAGGCCGTGCGGATGACATCTTCATCTGCCGGCACATCTTCGGGGGAGGGGACGAAGTCCCACCTCGTGGTTCCGGCAGCCTCGTTGAGGCGTGAGACCAGAGTTCCCAGCGCAGCATCGCGATCCTCGCCGAAGACGGACGAGTTCTCAATCTCCATGAGAGAGACGACCGAGGCATCGAGCTTGTTGATCGCTGTGACGATCTTGGTCTCCTGCCGCTTGAGGCTCTTGGCATTGGCCGCGCCGCGAGCCTCGCAGCCGCTGCGGACGGTGATGTGGTTGCCCTGACGGTCATCGTAGTAGCTGCATCCGGAGAGCTGATCGCCGGTGGTGGTGAAGTAGTTGAGGACGTTGAAGCTGGCCAGGCTGACCTGGCCGCCGATGTTCTCGGGGGCCTCGGTGCGGGTGTCGGCGAAGCTGGCAGGCTGGATCGCTTCGGCGTTGTCACCGGTCAGGCGGGTGGTGGGTTGGAAGCGCCACTTCTCGTGATCGAAGCCGAGCACCACCGGCGAGGTGATTGTGGCCTGAGCGCCGACCCGGACGGGGGCGTCGTTCGAGACATAGGGCAGGACAGTGTCCTTGTCGTTCTCCAGATAGTTCACGGTGGCACCGTCGTCGAGGACGACCTCTCGACTGAGGTTCTCGGCCTCGATGGCCTTGGCTTCGGCACTTCCCGGTCGGGCCACGTCGGTGGGCTGCGGAAGGGTTTTGTCGCCGGTGGCCAGGACCACTTCGCCGTAGGAATTCGTGTTGTAGTTGTCGGCCACGGTCAGCTCCCCGCTGGGCTGCAGCAGCATGCCTTCGAGGGCTTCACGTGCGGCAGCCTCGTCGGGGAAGACGTCCTCGACCGGTTTGACTGCCTCGGCGGGCTCATCCACGGTCGTCTTCCCTGTGCCGCTGACGGAGATCTGAGTCTGCCCATAGTGCTCTGACACCTTGCCGGTCAGTTCGAGATGGTCGCCGATGCTGATGTCGGAGACCGTGTCGGGGGAGTAGACGAAGATGCCGTCCGAGGCGCCTGGTGTCTCATCTTCGGCGCTACCTGTGCCCGGTGTCTGCACGAAGTATCCGTTCAGGCCGCCGCTCGGGTAAGCAGCTGTGACGACGCCTTGAGTCTTGACGGTCTCGCCCTGCAGTGGGCTTTCGTCCCCCGTGCCCTGGATTTCGGCGATCGGGGTGACATCCTCGGGGACGGGAGTGTCTGGACCGTCGTCTCCGTCGTCACCGGGCAGCGCATCCGGGGTGGGGGCTGCGGATGTCCAGGTGCCGTCGATGAGTTGGATGGACGCTCCGCCTGAAGCGGTGGCACCGGTGGGTCCGGCCTCTTCGCCGACGACGGCGTCCGGGGTGTGCTTGTTCGACTTGCCCGTCACTCCCATGCCATCGATGACTCCGCCGATCTGCTCGAAACCGATGAGCACACCGTCATCGTCGATGGCGAAAGCAGACGATCCATAGCTGCCGTCGGCGGCGCTGCCGGACTTCACGGAGTTCGTGATCGGCACATCGACTGCCACAGCACCCGACTCACCGACGGTGGTGCCCTCGGGAACGGTGGTGGTGTTCTCCGCCGCCTGGACGCTGCCGCCGCGAGTGACGGACCCGATGGTCCATCCCGAGACGTCGGTGCCGGGATCGGCGGCGATCTCGATGAAGTCGGTCTCGAGCGTATAGCCGATCTCGCTGATGTGCGGATCTTCGGCGGCGAGTGCCGCGGTCGCCGGAGCGACAGGAAGGGTGAGGCCGATCGCCGCGACGAGGCTGAGCGCCGCGCACGATGAGGCCGTCTTGGAGACTGTCATAGGAGCCTTTCGAGTTCTCGGGCACCGCGAGAGATTCCGGTGCAGTCGCATGCACCCTATCCAGCGACAGGGCGTCATCGGTGACGACCTTGTGAACGAGATGTGAACTCTGCGAATGAACGCTGGGTGCACTGGTGAACTCGAGACTACTACACGGTCCGGACACGAAGTCGCGACACAGTGACCTGGCTCAGTCCTCCGGGCAGGCGAAGACGGTCTCAACCAGCTGATGATCGGAGGGGAACCGGTTTTGCCGCTGATTGGGAATGTGTTCGCAGCGGCCGCCGACATCGACGAACCCTGGTTCCTCAAGACCTTCGACGCTGGCGCCGCGGATCACACTGTCGACGATCTGCAGCCCCCTGGAGAAGATGAAGTCGAGGCGGTCGCGCGGTTCGGCGCCGTCGGTGCGTCCCGGTTCCGGCTTCTCCTCGTGCCCGGCATGGGTGAGAGGTTCGATCGGTGACCAGGTGTCGGCTCGGACAGCGCACGGATCGGGATGGACCTGACGGAAGGAATCGATGAAACCGGCGTCAAGCAGCGCATCCGGCGATCCCCATGCGATGTCGGGCCGATCTGGCCGTCCTGCCCAGTCACCTGTGGCTGGTGTGTTGAAGTCCCCGCAGATCACCACCGGCAGTTCCGGTTTTCCCAGTTCGGCGCAGATACGGTCGGTTTCGGCGAGGATCTGCTCGATCTGCCTCACCCGTGGCGCCTCCTCTTCATCGGCGACCGTTTGGCCGCCGCCTTGCAGCGCAGTGTAGACAGCATAGGGGTAGGGGGCCAGATGCACAGACCACACCAGGATCTCAGCGCAGCCCGGTACCGGTCGGATCACGGCCGCCTGAGCGTAGGGAATCGTGTCCGTGTTCACCGCGTTCAGCTCACCGGTGCTGAGCACGGCGTTGTCGAAGCCGGACTGCGCACAGGCCGCTTCGATCTTCGGGGCCAGATTCTCCGCGGCGCTTCCCCAGCATTCCTGGAGCGCGAGCACGTCCGCGGGAAACTGGGCGGCTATTGCGTACTGCTTCTCCTGGCCGAAGTCGACCTCGCGGCCCCCGTACCAGAGGTTCCAGGTCTGCAGTGTGAATGTGGCCATGGTGGTCTCCTGTTTCGGTCGGCTGCTCATCGGAGCAGGTGAAGTGAGCGCGCAGCACGGTCGAAGCGCAGCTGCCCGAAGTCGGCCAGACGCACGTTCCCGGCCAGCTCGACATCTGGATCATCGTTGATGCCGACCACGATGCAGCCTGCGTCTGCGGCGGCCCGTGAGCCGACGGGGGAGTCCTCGAAGGCGACCACCGCCGAGGCGGCCAGACCGAGGCGTTGTGCGGCAAGGAGGTACGGGGCAGGGTCGGGTTTGCCATGCTCGACATCGTCGATGGTGACGATGACGTCGAAGAGATCAAGCATTCCGGCACGTTTGAGCAGCCCCCGAACGTCCTCGGCTCTCCCGTTGCTGGCCACTGCCACAGGGATGGCTCCCGACATCGATGTGACGAACTCCAGCGCCCCTGGCATGGGCGCGCTCAGATCTGCCAGCGCGTGGCTGTAGGCGGCGTCCACCTCGGCGGCTGCCGGCGGGGCCGCATCCGCGAGGGAGCCGAGGCTCTCATGGATCTCGCCCAGCGAGGTGACCGCCTCGGCGGCGGTGAGCCCGCGCAGCTGTTCGGCCGGGATTTCAGAGGCTCCGATGCGGCGCAGATAAGCCGTCATGAGGTCGATCCACGGCTGTTCGGAGTCAACGAGGATTCCATCGCAGTCGAAGATCGCGCCCTCGACGTCGGAGACGATCATGGTGTGGCTCCTTCGGCTTCACCGCGAGGTAGGCGCAGAGCGGCATCGGCCGTCACCGCGGCCTCGACTCGGGTGCCCGTCTGCAGGGCGTCGGCATCGGCAGAGGAGATGGATGCGGACCATTGGGCATTCTCACTGCCGGGCCGGCCGAGGTGGAGCATGGTCCGTTCACCCGTGTAGGTTTGGCGTTTGACCTGGAGGAAACCGTCATCTCTGGCAGCGATGCTGAGATTCTCGGGGCGAACGAAGATGACGTCATCGGCGCCCGAGGCGATCGGGAGGCGGTCACCGGTCGCCCAGTTCGCGGGCACGGCGAATTCATTGATCGACCCGACGAAGCGGGCGACGAACGCTGTGGCAGGGCGCGAATAGATCTCGTGCGGTGCCGAGTACTGTTCGATCCTGCCCGCGTTCATCACTGCCACCCTGTCGGCGATGGCCAGGGCCTCGCCCTGATCGTGGGTGATGAAGACCGTGGTGGTGCCCAGGGTCTGCTGCACTCGACGGATCTCGTCTCGCAGCGAGGAGCGCACCGAGGCGTCGAGAGCCGACAGCGGCTCATCGAGCAGGAGCACCTTCGGCTGTGTGGCCAGGGCACGGGCCAGAGCTACACGCTGCTGCTGCCCGCCGGAGAGCTGATGCGGGTAGCGCGTACCCATCTCAGTGAGTCCGCAGATCTCGAGCAGCTCTTCGGAACGACGGCGCCGGGCCCCGCCGTCGACCTTGCGAATGCGCAGCCCGTACTCGATGTTGTCGAAGACGCTGAGGTTGGGGAAGAGACTGTAGCTCTGGAAGACCATTCCCATGCTGCGCTGGTTGGGTGGCAGCTGCAGAACGGAATCGCCGCCGACGATGACGTCACCGCTGTTGACGGGCTCGAACCCGGCGAGGATGCGTAGGGTCGTCGTCTTCCCGCAGCCCGAGGGGCCGAGGAAGCTGACCATGCTGCCTGCGGCGATGTCGATGCTGAAATCACGCAGCACCTCGGTGTCGCCATATGATTTGCCGACCTGGTCGAAGCGGACTGACATCGACTCGTCCCGACGTTCGGCTGCTGCCTGGAGCGGTGGGCTCTTCGCTGCTGTGCTCATGAGATTTCGGCTTCCTTTCGAGGCTCGTTCGCCACGTTCGCTTCGGGCTCTGCCGTGGAGCGGTGTCCGAAGCGCGATGCGCTCAGAGTCGCTGAGGCCAGCAGCAGCCATGTCGTGAGGTTGAGAAGCACGGACAGCGTGATCGAGCCACGGAAGTTCGTGCTGGAGAGGGTGTTGAGGAACACCGGGAGCGTATT
This sequence comes from Brevibacterium picturae, assembly GCF_030453725.1. Taxonomy (GTDB): domain Bacteria; phylum Actinomycetota; class Actinomycetes; order Actinomycetales; family Brevibacteriaceae; genus Brevibacterium; species Brevibacterium sandarakinum_A. The sequence goes on along the minus strand of NZ_JAKDJU010000010.1, from coordinate 17,296 downwards.
GATCGACAGGGTCGCGGCCACGGTGTACTCGGCGATCGAGAGAGCGAACGTAAAGAACGCAGAGAACATGATCGGGCCGCGGATGTTCGGCATCACCACCTGCCACAGAGTTGTGCCCATGCGCGCGCCGAGGATGGAGGAGGACTCGTAGAGTGTGCGCAGCGGCAGCGTCGACAGACCCGCATCGATCGACCGGTAGGTGAAGGGCAGACACAACACGACATACGTGCCCACAAGGACGAGGGGGAGATCCTGTGACTGCAGAATCGCGTTCAGCTCCATGCCCAGGCTGCCTCGGCCGTGGGAGGCCAGGTTGCGCAGCACCGCCGAGAGGCCGGCCACGATCGCAATCGCGGGAACCACGAGCGGGAGAGTGCAGAGGATGCTGAGGACGGAGCGCATCTTCGGCGCCCACAGATGGACCGCGACCACCGCGGGTACGACTGTGGCGATGAGGACGACGGCTGCGAGCACGGACACGATGAGGCTGCGAGTCAGAGGAGCGACGATCCGCCCGGAGTCCGCGAGACCGGTCAGCCCCGAAGTCGTGAAGCTGCCATCGGAGCGGAAGAACGAGTAGGTCAGCGAGCTCAGCAGCGGGGTGAGGATGAAGATCGCCAAGGCGACGAGCGGGAGCCAGGCGAGGAATTTCGTCACCCCGTGGCGCTCACGGTTGCCGGGCTTTAGCTGTTGAGCCACTTTGCGCTCCTCTTCGTCAGTGCATTGAAGGCGATGAGCACGATCACCGCGATCACGCCGGTGGTCACACCCAGAGCCATCGCCACGCCTTCGCCGCCGGTGGCAGCCGAGCCGGCGAGCTGCCCGGCGATCTCGAGGGGGATGAGGGGGAAGGCGCCGGTGCCGATGAGCACGGCGGCCGAGGCGTGGGTGCCGAAGGCCGAGCCGAACATCAGCAGCCAGGCACCGAGCAGTGCCGGGCTGATCACGGGCAGGCCGACACGGCGCCAGAAGGTCCAGCTGTTTCCTCCCAGCGAGGTGTTGGCCTCCCGCCACTGCTGCTTGAGTGCGACGAAGCTGGGCAGCGTCAGCAGAATCATCGTCGGGATGAGGAAGTACTGGTACATGAGGATGAGGCCCTTGACGCTGTAGAGCGTGAAGGTGGAGTCGACCGCGGTGATCAGCGCCGTGAAGTAGCCGGTGTTGCCGACGGCGACGATGAAAGAGAACGCCAGAGGCACCCCTCCGTCGTTGGCCAGAACACTGGAGATCACTGCCGTGAGGGAGTCGACGACCGTGGACTTCACTGTTGAGATCGCCCATGCGCAGATGCCGCCGAACACGGCTGCGACGCTCGCAGCCGTGAACGACAGAAGCAGACTGTTCTTCAGCGCCATGGACCGGGAGCCGGACCCCAGGGCGGTGAAGTTGTCTGTGCTGAAGGCCGAGGTCCCTGGTGAGCTGCCGGTGACGAGCAGGGAGGTCACGACCATTCCGCCGATCGGGACGACGAAGAAGAGCGCGAGGATGATAGTCAGCGGGGCCAGTGCGGCCCATGCCGGCGACAGGCTCGATCGACGTCGGGTATCGGTTGGAGCAGAAATCATCCGACCGCTTTCGCCCAGTTGTCGGCGAGGACCTCGGCCTGCGAGTCACGCTGCTCCTGTGTGGGCTGAGGTGCTTCGTTGTCCACTGCATCGTCGAGCAACTGCGAGAGCGCCTTCTCATCGGCTGCGCCGTCTTCGACCATGCTGTCGAGGCGACCGGGGAGCACATAACCCTCGAGCAGAAGGTTCTGGCCCTCATCGCTGAAGATGAATTCCTGCCAGAGGCGGGCGACGGCCGGATGCGGTGCGTCGTCATTGACCGATGCGGCGTAGTAGGAGGCGACGGTCCCGTCGGAAGGGATCTCGATCGACAGATCGACTCCGCCGTCGGCCAGATCATCGGCCCACTGCAGCAGCAGGTAGTCCCAGTTGATGACGATCGGGGTCTCTCCGGTCTCGATCGTTCCGGCTTCGGCCTCCGTGGGCACGAGATTGCCCTTGTCGGAGAGCTGCGCGAAGTAGTCGATTCCCGGCTGGATGTCATCGAGCGTGCCGTCATTGGCCAGGGATGCGGCCATGACCGTCATGAAGCCGGCCTCGCCCGTCGTCGGATTGCCGCGAATGGCGATCTTGCCCTTGTAGTCGGAATCGAGGAGCTCTCCGAAGGTCGTCGGGCATGTCTTCACAGCTTCGGTGTCGCAGCCGATGGCCATGGTCCCACCGAGGTGGTTGAACCAGGTGCCGTCCTCGGACTGCATGTTCTCGGGAAGATCATCGGCCGTGGCCGGGCGGTACTTCGCGAGCAGGCCTTGCTCTGAGGCATCGACGGCGAAGGACTCGCCGGTGTCGAGGTAGTCGAGCGAACTCTCCTGGCCCTGCCTGTTCTTGACGGCGTTGATGAGATCCTGGCTGGCGCCGGTCGAAGTGTCGTTGTTGACCTCGATGTCGTACTTGTCCGAGAACGCCTTGAGCAGTCCGCCGTAGTTCGCCCAGTCGGGGAAGAGCCCCATGACATTGAGGGTGCCTTCGGCCTGAGCAGCTTCGACCAGAGCGTCCATGCCTCCGCCGTCTTCGGCTGAAGTTGCTGCACGCCAGTCGGCCGATGACTCGGATTCCCCGGCTCCGCCACAACCGGACAGGACTGCCATAGTGCCCAGGGTGAGGGCGGCAGTGAGCTTCTTCGTATGTCTGAACATCGGTGTAATCGCCTTTCGGACTTGTGCGCAGATCTGTGCGCACGCGCTTTGCAATGGCTCTTGGGATCGTTCAAGCTACGTCCACGATAGAGAATCGAATCGATAATTCCAAACTAGATGACTAGTGAGGTTTCGATATGCAATCACACTTCACTAGTGAAGTATTGGCTTCTGCAGTCGGTGTGATCGGCTCTCGGCAGATGGTGCCGCCCGAGATATCACTGTCAATCGCGCCTCATAGTGTGCGGTAGCGTAGGTGCATGTGACTGTATGCGGTGATGGGACAGCCGACTGGATGGGAAGGACGACCATGAGGGGATCGCAGGAGTGAGCGAGGCACGGTATGAGCAGATCGCGGAGCAGATCCGCGATTCTATTCGCAGCGGTGCGCGGCAGACAGGGCAGAGCCTTGAATCCGAGGCGGCGCTGGCCGCTGAATACGCAGTCGCCCCCGGCACAGTGCGGGAGGCCCTGCGCCTGCTCGTCAGCGAAGGCACCTTGGGCGGTCGGCGCGGTGCCCGGAAGACAGTGCTGCGCACACCGCGGCCGGCCGCTGTGGCCGAGGAGTTCCGCAGTTTTGCACAGTGGGCCAGCGCGCATGGTCGCACCCCCGGCGGCCACGTCATCGAACAGGGGTGGCACATCGCAGGCAAGGAGAATGCCGCTGCCCTCAATGTCGACCCGCGTGCACGCGTGCTGCGCGTGCTGCGCGTTCGTTTGCTTGACGGGGAGAAGGTCATGGTCGAGCGGACCAGCTACCCGGAGCAGCTCGGAGAGCTGGTCGAGAAGGTCCCCGGCGACGCTGCATCTGTCAGTCGCTGGCTCGAACAGGAGCACGGGATCGTTTTCGCAGGTGCCGACCACGTCTTCTCCGCGACGGTCTGCAGTCAGCAGGATGCAGCTCTGCTCGAGGTCTCCCGGGGGAGGCCGCTGCTGCGCCACCTGCGCCGCAGCCGCGACGGCGCAGGGAGTCCACTGGAGATCTCCGAAGACCGCTATCTCGCCAACTTTCTGTCGGTGGCGATGTCCAACGGCCGCAATGTCAACCCCATCAGCTGGCTCACTGCCGACGAGCAGGACTGGTTCTGAGGCTGCCGCTGACCCATCCGGTGGAAGGGGCAGCGGCAGCAGCGCAAAATGTCGAAAGCGCCCCAGAAAAGCCTGGTGACAGGTCGTTCTGGGGCGCTTTCCAGCAGTCAGCAGTCAGCTGCCCGACATGCTCAGGCCTTGAGCTCGGCGGCCAGCTCGTGGAAGGCACGGCTGGGATTGCCGAAGCGGTGCAGTGTCATAGACACGGCCTGTTCCTGCACGTAGTACCGCATCTCCACCCGCGCCGAGGAGGTGACCGGCTCATCGATGACAGCAACCTCTGGACGTGGTGCGCTCGCGGCCAGCAGCTCGGGCTCCTGCGGTCCGAGCACGCGGATGCGGGCACCGACGGAGTCGTCGTAGCGACCCTGAGCGACCATATCGGCGAACGTCGATGCGGATTCGGTGCGGGCTGCAACTGAAGCATTCGTGACGGCGATCTTCACCTCGGAGGCGACATCCTCGGCGACGGACAGCTGCACGCTCGACCCGACGGACTTCGCTGCGTGGATCGACCTCTCCAGGTCGAACAGCGATGATGCCGAGGTCACTCGCAGGGTGACGGGACGCGGCCGGTAGCGGAAGATGTTGGCTTCCCCACGCAGACCCGTGTGGTCCTTCGCCGCCCCGAACTCGCGCGCCAGCCAGCGTTCGTCGTCGGCCTTGGCGAGCTCGAGGTTCTGGCTCGCGTCGGTGGCGCCTGGCAGAGTCGAGGGATCGTCGGTGTAGTGGCCGAAGAGCATGAGGTAGTTCGGACCGCCGGCCTTCGAACCGAGCCCCACGGAGGACTGCTTCCAGCCGCCGAAGGACTGGCGCCTGACGATCGCGCCGGTGATGCCGCGGTTGACGTAGGCGTTGCCGACCTGAACACGGTCGAGCCAGGTGCGCACTTCCTCGGGGTCGAGGGAGTGGATGCCACCGGTGAGACCGAAGTCCACAGCGTTCTGGAACTCGATCGCCTCGTCGAGGTCGCGAGCGTGCATGAGGCCGAGCACGGGCCCGAACACCTCGGTGAGGTGGAAGAACGATCCCGGCTTGACGCCTTCCTTGATTCCCGGGCTCCACAGTCGTCCCGTGTCATCGAGCGCCTTGGGCTCGAGGAGCCAGGACTCACCCGGCTCGAGGGAGGTCAGGGCACGTTCGAGTTTGTCGGAAGGATCCTCGGTCAGAGGTCCCATCGTCGCCGACATGTTCGATGGCCAGTCGACGACCATGGTCGACGCTGCGTCAATGAGCTGTTTGCGGTAGCGCTCGGAATCGTAGGTCGACCCGACCATGATGCCCAGCGAGGCGGCCGAGCACTTCTGCCCGGCATGCCCGAAGGCCGAGTGCACGAGGTCGGCAACGGCCAGATCACGATCGGCCGCCGGTGTGATGAGCAGGGCGTTCTTGCCGGAGGTCTCTGCATTGACATGCAGGTCGGGTCGGAAGGACTGGAACAGGGCGGCAGTCTCGGAGGCACCTGTGAGGATGACGCGATCGACGTCCGGGTGGGCGACGAGATGACGGCTGAGATCTCTGTCGGAGGGTGTGCACAGTTGCAGCACGTCCTTGGGTACGCCGGCTTCCCACAGGCAGTCGGTGATGAGCGCCGAGCAGTGCTGGGCCGGCTTCGACGGTTTGTGGATGACGGCCGAACCTGCCGCAAGTGCTGCCACGGTGCCGCCGGTGGGGATGGCGATGGGGAAGTTCCACGGCGGGGTGACGACGACCATCTGGTCGGGGACGAAGTTCGCCCCTTCGAGGTTCTCCAGCTCCGCGGCATTGAGCGCGTAGTAGCGGATGAAGTCGATGGCCTCGGAGATCTCCGGGTCGGACTGGGAGGGCATCTTGCCCACCTCGGCGGCCGCGACGGCGATGAACTCACCGCGACGGGCGGCGAAGACCTCGGCGGCCCGGTGGAGGATCTCGCCGCGGCCGGTCGATCCCAGCTCGCGCCAGGCCTCCGCGGCATTGCGGCCGTCGGCGATCATCTCATCGAGCTTCGCAGCTGAGTCAACCTTCGGCGTCTTCGGGCGATCGTCGAGGTATCCGGGGGCGGTCGCCTCGGCGATGATCTCCTTGGCCCACTTCTGGTTCGCCGGCAGAGACGGATCGGTATCCGGTTCGTTGAAGAACTCGGTCGGGGGAGTCCCTGGGACATCGCGTTCGGCCGAACGGTCCTGCGACCGGTTCGGCGCCGGCGCGGACTCCCCGTCTTCTTCGAGGATGTCCTCGAGCTGCTTGACGGAGTCCTGGAACCGGTCTGCCTCCCGAACGAAGACCTCGTTGCCGTTGGCCAGGTCGAAGATGCCTGACATGAAGTTCTCCGAGGACGAGTTCTCCTCGAGCCTGCGCACGAGGTAGGAGATCGCGACGTCGAATTCCTTCGGGTGCACGGCGGGGACATAGAGGAGGAGATCCCCGACGTCCTCGGTCACAGCGGCGGCCTGTTCCGAGGCCATGCCCTGCAGCATCTCGAATTCCACCCGGTCGGTGACCTCGCGGTCGACGGACAGGTGGTGGGCGAAGGCGATGTCGAAGAGGTTGTGGCCGGCCACGCCGATGCGCAGGCCCTTCATCCGCTCGGGGGTGAATAGCCAGTGGAGGACGCGCTTGTAGTTCGCGTCGGTGGACTGCTTCGAATCACATATGGTCGCGGGCCAGCCGGCGATCTCCGCGTGGACGGTCTCCATCGCCAGGTTCGCGCCCTTGACGAGACGAACTTTGATTCCGACTCCGCCGTTGGCGACGCGTTCATTGGCGAACTCGCTCAGGCGCTGGACGGCACCCAGTGCGTCGGGCTGGTAGCCCTGGATCACGATGCCGGCCTCGAGGTTCTTGAACTCGGGTTCGGCGAGCAGGCGGGTGAAGACTGCGATCGTGAGTTCGAGGTCCTGGTACTCTTCCATGTCGAGGTTGACGAACTTCGCCCCGGTCGGTGCCTTCGCCGCTTGCCTGTAGAGCGGGCGCAGGCGTTCGGCGACGTAGTCGACGGTCTCGTCGAAGGCCCACATCGAGATCTGGGAGGCGACCGAGGAGACCTTGACGGAGACGTAGTCGACATCCTCGCGAGCCAGCAGTCGGTGGGTCTCTTCGAGGTGGTGGTCGGCTTCCGAATCACCGAGGACGGCTTCGCCGAGGAGGTTGATGTTGAGCCGGTGTCCGTCGGCGGACAGTGCCGCCACGGCCTTGCCGAACTGCTTGTCGCGGGCGTCGACGACCATGTGACCGACCATCTGGCGCAGGCGGGTCCTAGCTGCGGGAACGACGATGTGAGGCAGCACGGGGGCCAAGGCGGCGCCGGTCTTGATCTGGGCGCGGTCGAGGGCCGACATCGTCTCGGGCGCGAGTTTGGCGACCTCTGTCAGGGCATCGGCGGCGGCGTGCACGTCATCGGTGCGCACGACTCGATCGACGAACCCGACGGTGAAGTCGAGGCCGTTGGGGTCGGAGAGCACTGCCGAGAGGCGTTCGGCGGCAGGGTTCTTCGCCGTGGTCTTGCTCGTTGCCACGCGCAGCCACTTGCGGACTGTGTCGATGGAGCGACTGGTGAGCTGATCGAGATCGGAGTCTGTGTGCAGCAATTGCTCGTTCCTTTTCTGTTGGACGAACTCTGGATGAGTCTGGGTGGACTCGGTGTGCGGCGTTCCCACGTCGCCATTGACCGTTGACGGGATCGTTGAGACCAGTATGCGCCGGACGAAATCAGGGGTGAAGGGGTCGCTGCCGATTGCAGGCATCGTTGAGTCAGAAGTATTAGGATGGCGTGATGTATTCCTCAGAGATGCGTCGTGCCGCTGTTGCCAGGACGGCTTCGTCCTCCATCGCCGAGGTGGCTGCGCAGTTCGACGTCTCACCGTCGAGTCTGCGTCGGTGGATGTCGCGATCCGACCTCGAGGATCGTCCGCGCAGCGGCCGCCCCCAGATCCAGCGCACGGCCGATCAGGTCGTCGAAGCTCTGGTGAGCACCGCGGGGGCGAGGATCTCGGGGAAGGACTATTCGACCCGGGCGCTGGCCGAGGCGACGGGACTGAGCCAGAGCATCGTCTCCCGCGCGATGCGGGGGATGACGGTGCCGTCGAACCTTCTGCTCGGTCGTGATGAGGTCACTGTCGTTGCGGGAGGGTTCCCGTTGGTCGTCATCGGCATTCGCGCTGCAGGTGATCGCAGCGCTGGTGAAGGTGCTGGTGGAGGCGTTGGTCTGCGCGTTGGCGGAGTTGAGGGTGCGGGGGCGGTCTCGGCGCGACGGGTGCAGCGTCGCATTGCCGGAATCGCGGCGGCGCTGCGTTCGTCCGGGGTCCAGCACTGGCCGCAGCGCTTCGACAGCGAGCATCGCCAGGCCGATGCCTCGGCGACTCTCGAACTGCTTCGGACCGGTGGAGATCGTGAACGCTTCGTCGTGTTCGATCCATTCGGGGAGACGAAAGGTCTGTTCGGCGAGGCAGGTGATCTGGCGGCGCGCGACCGGGATGCGGGTGCGACCATCGCGGTTCACAGCGAGTTTGCGGAGTTCCTCGACGATGCGAAATCCGCACTCGCCGGCTGCCGCGACATTCCCGGATCTCTGCTCGATATTCTCGCCGCCCGCGTGCGCCACGGCTTCGAGGGCGTCCTGTGGCGGCAGTCGAGTCACACCGAGGCCCGAAGAAGTTCCATTTCTTCTGACTCAATGGAGATCTCATCGTGGCTGCCGAAGGGGACACGGTCCATCACCGAGCATCTGGCGATCGCTCTGCGTGAGGAGATCATCGATTCCGGGTATCAGCCCGGAGATCGAATCAATCCGCGTCTCCTGTCACGCAGGATGCAGGTGCCGCGCTCCTCGGTCGATGCCGCGCTGCGGCGCATGGTCGACGACAAGCTGCTCGACGGCTCCCGCGGTGGCTCGAGGATTCCGCTCATCACGACCCTCGACGTCCTCGATCTCTATGCCGGACGCATGGCCGTGGGCGGAGTTCTTCTGCGGTCTCTGGCGCTGCGGCCGAAGCGCTATTTCGTGCCCGTGCAGCTGGCTCTGCGCCAGGTGGAGGCATCGGCGGCGACGAAGAGCGGCATCGATGTCGAGGATGCCGACCTCCACTTCCAGCAGGAACTGGCTCGAGCCTCGGGGCTGAGGCAGAGTGCTCGATCCTTTGAGGCCCTGACTCTGCGTCTGCGTCTGTTCATCTCGGTGCTGCAGCTCGACTACTCGCCGGCCAGCGATCGCATCCTCATCGATGACCGTGCCATCTTCAGGGCGCTGGCGCTCGGGGACGCGGAGACCGCTGTGGACGCCTGGCGGGGGAAGGTCGACAACGCGGTCAGACACATGGCAGGGCTGTTCGCCCGACGTCGGTTCGACCAGGATCTCTGGGCACAGCTCACCCGTCGGGGATGAACGGACCCCTCGGACAGCCTCGGCGAGGGCGACTGGTATAACTTTGGGGAAAGTCAGTGTTTGAGTCCGCAGAGCCGAAAGGGATTATTGAACCGTGGAGACCTTGATTGTAGGCGTGGCCGGCGGAACCGGGAGCGGGAAGACGACTCTGACCCAGGCGTTGTTGGACAAGTGCGCGGGTCCACCCTCGGTGCTGTTCCACGATAACTACTACCGGCGGCGGGACGAGCTGACCTACGAGGAGCGGGAGAAGGTCAACTACGACGACCTCGACGCCTTCGACAACGACCTCTTCGTCGAACACCTTCGCGCCCTGCGCTCCTCGCAGCCGGTCGAGAGCCCCGTCTATGACTTCGCGATCCACAATCGCAGCGATCGTACGACGCTCGTCGAACCGTCGCCGGTGATCATCGTCGAGGGGATCCTCATCTTAGCTGAACCGCGGATCTGTGAATTGCTCGACATCAAGCTCTTCGTCGACACGGACGCCGATGTTCGACTGCTGCGGCGGATCAAACGCGATGTCGTCGAACGGGGGCGGACACTGCAGTCGGTCGAGGACCAGTACCTGGGAACAGTGAAGCCGATGCACGAGCTGTACGTCGAGCCCTCGAAACGCAACGCGGACATCATCATCCCTGATGGCGGGCACAATATCGTGGCCATGGACATGGTCCTCAACCGAATCCAGAGGGACGTGGGCTAGTACTTCGTCTGATCGGTTCTCGGTTCGGGGAGCCTCGCCGCAGACGCTCGGGAGGCTCGTGTCATGGGCGACTTATAGAGTGTTTGCATGGACACGGAGACAGTCCCGGAGGCATCACCGGCGGATCATGATCTCATCGCAGAGATCGACCGCTTCGCCTCCATGCTGCGTGAGGAGAAGCCCGCTGCGACCGAAGCCGAGACATTGGCCCGGATCGCCGCCTTCGAGGGCCTGAAGGCGACCCTCGTGTCCGCACAGTCCGCCGAGGCCGTGGCATTCGAGGCCCTGCGCACTCGGCGAGACGCTCTCAACCAGGTCCCCGCACGTGATTGCGGAATCCGCTCTGCAGAGGAGATCGCCCTTGCGAAGAAGGTCTCGCCGGGCTCCGGGCGGAAGTTTCTGACCACCTCTCGCGCAATCGTGGGAGAGATGCCGAATACATTCAAGGCGCTCGCCTGCGGGGAGATCTCCGAGGACAAAGCGCGCGTCATGGCCGACGAGACTGCCACGCTGCCCAGTGCCGACCGGCGCAAGGTCGACACCCGGATGAAGATGAGCATGGGACCGGCAGGGCTGCGGAGCCTGCGCATGGAAGCGCGGGGTCTGGCAGAGGAGATGAACGCCGAGGCGTCTGCTGAACGGGCGAAGAAGGCGACAGCGAATCGACGTGTGACCATGACCGCGCTCGACGACGGAATGGGACGAGTCTCCGCGATCATCCCGATCCAGCAGGCCGTTGCCGTCTACGAGGGGCTGAAGGGCGCAGCCGAATCGGCATCAGCGGCCGGAGGCGCGAAGGGCCGCAGACACAATCAGCTGATGGCCGACACATTCGTCGAACGGCTGACGGGACAGGTGAGGGCCGAAGCTGTGCCGACCGAGGTGCACCTCATCGTCGAAGCAGAAACGCTGCTCTCCGATGGGCTGGTTCCCGCCTGGCTGCCCGGCTTCGGTCCTCTCCCGGCCCGAACAGCTCGGAATTTCATCGCCGCCAACGAAGCCGAAGTCTTCATCCGCCGCATGTTCACTCGCGCCACCGACGGCCAGCTGGTGGGGATGGAATCTCGCGGTCGTACGTTCACCGGACAACTGAGGCAGATGGTCGTCTATCGTGACGATTTATGCAGGACCCCGTGGTGCGACGCGCGGATCAGGCATGCCGACCATGCCGATGGATATGCCTCCGGCGGTGCGACCTCGTGGGAGAACGGCTCAGGACTGTGCGCTGCGTGCAACTATGCAAAGGAACATCCTGGGTGGAAACACGAAGCAACCGCCGAGGGCCTGAAGATCACCACTCCCAGTGGTCGAGAATACGAGGACTCGACCGCTCCATTTGCCAGACGGATGAAATACCCACGAGCCTCGCCCGGTTCAGCGGCGCCGCCCGGTTCAGCGGCGCCGGGAGACGATGACGCTTCGCGGTCCTCGCCACGTGTTGATGATTGGCGGTTGGCGTTCGCCGGACTGCTGGAACCGGAGCGATCCGGGTCGCCGCCCGACTCCGAATGCGAAGAGGTGGAGATCCCGTTCTTTCCGATCACGGAGTCGGAAGCGAAGAAGTTCGAGGAGAGACAGCGGGCCGCCTCCGTAAGCGGTGAACCTTCCCAGTTCGAGATCGCCGAGGTTGTCGAACCCCTTACTGTTCCGTCATCGATTCGGCCCAAGCATCGTCGCCGCACCCGCTCGGCCGGTGGCTCCGCGGACAGCTGTGCGGAGAGATACCTCCGGCAGGCACTGCTCGACGCGGGGTGACGTGGTGAAACTGCAACAATTCGGACACCGCCCGAATCTGGTCAGACTGCATGATTCGGAGTATGAATACTGACGAAAGCAATGCTCGCGGACCAGACGGCGACAGCAGCGATCACGGGGATCGAAACGCAGATGTACCCGCCGAGGGCTTGCGACCGGGGCACGGGGCGCGACCGAGCTGGGACCTGTTCCGGGCCGCCCGTCTCCTGCCGCTCGTGACAGTCGCAGCGTGGATCATCACGATCTTCGTGCCGGTCCTCGACAGCGGCAATGCCGACGGTCCGAGAATCACAATCACGTCTTTGGGGGATTCCCCGATCGACCCTGAGTACCTCAACCCTGGATTCATCGCCATCTGGGTCCTGATTGTCGTCTTCGCGCTCCTGCCATGGTTGTTCGGTGCCGAACAGTGGTGGTCGGCGGCAGCCATCCTGTTCGGTGCCGTCATTCTCCTTGGCCTCGCAGCCGCTGTCATCAATCCGCCCTTCCTGATGTGGGACGGGCAGACCGATGACGGAATGCCGACAGGAGGCATGGAAGTCGCCCGTCCGGACTTTGGATTTGTGCTCTGTGTCCTCGGCAGTCTGACGCTCGGTGCCTCCGGATTCTGCGGGTGGATCGGCGGACAGCGACAGAAGCACAGAACAGTGGCATGACGAGGGGCACTGGGCAATGTCAGAAAGTGGAGCACAAGCGTGACGTCGCGAGATGAACGAATTCGGCTGATCGCCCGGGCTGTCCCAGCTCTGGCGTTGCTTGCCTGGGTGGTGACGATCTGGGTGCCGGTCCTCGACAGTGCATCCAACAGTTTGCACACAAGCGCGTCGATCAGGATCGTCGTGACCTCGTTTGGTCGCTCCCCTGTGGAATTGGCCGATCTCGAACCCGAATTCGTCATTATCTGGATCGGTCTACCGACATGTGTGATCTCCGCATGGCTGGTTGATGGCCTGAGGCTCTGGTCGTGGGCCACCACGGTATTCGGCATCGTGGTGCTCGCGTTCCTGGTCGGCTTGGTTGGAGAACCTCCGACGCTCATGTGGGACGGGCAGGATGGCAACGGTGAGTGGATCGGAGGCATGGCGGTCGGCTATCCGGCTGTGGGTGCGGCATTCTGGGCGGTCGGCGGCATAGCCCTGACTGTCGCTGGTGTCTGCGGCCTCATCGGGGAACGTCTTCGATCTGACGGTCGGCCCGGCGGTAGGCCCGGCGGTCGGCTCAGCGGCAGGAGCAGCCATGGAGACAGTCACCGAGACAGCCTACGAATCAGCCGTTGGTTCGAGACCGCGCCAAGTCGCGACGATCAGATCCGTGTACGTCGGCACCGCTCCACATCTGAACACGCTGCCCGCCTGCTGCCTCTCGTGAGCGTGGCGGCCTGGGTGGCGATGATCTGGGTGCCCATCATGGCTAGTCGGACATCAGGGGAGGACCCAGTCATCCTGACGTCTCTGGGCAGACATCCGATCCGCATCGGTGACTTGGGCCCGGATGTCCTGCTCCCGTGGGCGGCGGTCCTCATCTGTGCCGCCATCGTGTGGATCACGGACCCGCCGACCTGGTGGTCAGTGGTCGTCATCCTGATCGGTGTTGGACTATTCGTCATGCTGCAGATGATCCTGATCGACCCGCCGACGGCGTATTTCAGCAGTGAGGATTCGGAAGGTGAGCCGTTCGGGGCCACAATCATCGGGCGCCCCGCTGCAGGAATGAGCTACTGGATCCTGGGAAGTGGAGCGCTGGTGCTGGCCGGAATCCTTGGCTGCATCGGCAACCGCCGCATGCTGCGCCCGGATCGGCTCGCACAACCCCACTGAAACCGCGCGGTTTCGCTGAACACAGCTGGCCGAGACCGCCCCACAGCCGGCGAAGACACAGCAGCGCCCCCAGCCCGGAATGACATCTGGGGCTGAGGGCATTGCACTCACATCACTTATTGGGAACCATCCCATGGCATCATCACTGATCGGAAGCGAACACTCCTGCGAAGAATTTGCCGATCTCGTCATGGGCGTCCAAGGGGAAGACGCCCGAGACATACTGATCGGGACGGACCACGACCACGGCGCCATCACGACTGATCCCGCGCTCGTCGTAGATGTCCTCCTCAGGCATGGCCGCGAAGATCTTCTCCACGTACTCGAGGTCGAACTCGCCCACATGCGGGCGGAAGGCCGTCGGGACGTCGGGGAACGAGAACTCGGTGTGGTTCTGCTGGTAGACGACGCTGAGCTCGATGAGCGCATCCATGTCGTCGTCTTCACGCCGGAACCTGACCAGCGGCGATGCCGGGTCGAACTCCAGCCAGTCGGCCAGCTGCGTGACCTTTGACTTCGCCAAGGCCGACGCACCGGACGCACCGGGCGCACCGGATGCACGAGACGCACCGGACGCACCGCCGTCGCCGAGCATCGGGGCCTGGGCATCCGCGAAGACGTAGACGCGCCAACGGCCATCGGCCCGTGCCTCGTGGCCCAGGTGGATGAAGTTGGCGTCACAGCTGCGCTGGACCTGTGCCGACTTGAACCTCTTGCCCACGGGGAATCCGCTGGCCAGTTCCTGGTGCGTGGGAGACGCGGTGATCATCGACTCTGTGTACTCGGTCATGAACCCGGCCGGGAACTCGGCGGTCTTGACGTAGAAGTCCTGCAGGTAGGTCTCGTCCGGAAGCTCCTCCTGCGGGGTCGCCATCAGCGTCGACCATTCCTTATCGAAGTCGATGAGGTTCTTCGCAGTCACCTGCCGCTCTGCGGAGTAGGTCCGCAGCAGCTCCTGCGGCGACCGTCCGGACAGCACTTGACCGAGCTTCCACGAGATGTTGAACCCGTCCTGCATCGACACGTTCATGCCCTGGCCGGCCTTCGCCGAGTGGGTGTGGCAGGCATCGCCGGTGATGAAGACGCGGGGACATGGTGCGCCGACAGTATTGTCATCGGTGTCATCGAAGGCATCCGTGAGACGGTGGCCGACCTCGTAGACGCTGTGCCAGGCGACGTCCTTCACATCGATGCTGTACGGGCTGATGATGGCATTGGCTCGAGCGATGATCTCGTCGACACTCGTCTGTCGCACCTTGCGTGCGTCGTCCTCGGGGACTTCGCCCAGATCGACGTACATGCGGAACAGGTGGCCGCCCTCGCGGGGAATGTGGAGGATGTTGCCGTGCTTCGAGGAGATCGCGCATTTGGTGCGGATATCGGGGAAGTCGGAGTTCGCGAGCACGTCCATGACGCCCCAGGCATGGTTGGCCTGATCGCCGATCATCGTGCGTCCGATGGACTTGCGCACACCCGAACGGGCACCGTCGCAGCCGATCACATAGCCGGCGCGGATTGTGCGTTCTTCGCCTGCGCGTTCACCGGCGGTGTAGCGAACCGTAACCGTGACCGGGTGATCGGAGGCGGCAGCTTCGGAGTCGGCCGGGCCGGTGGCAGCATCGTCGACCGTGAGATCGACGAATTCGATGCCGTAGTCAGGCTCGATGCGGCCGGGGGACTGCTTGGCGAACTGCGCGAAGTAGTCGAGAACCCGCGCCTGGTTGACGATGAGGTGCGGGAACTCGCTGATTCCGGATTCGTCATCCTTGGGTCGTCCGGTGCGGATGATGTGCTCGGGGTTCTCCGGGTCCGGGTTCCAGAAGGCCATGTCGATGATGTGATAACCCTCGCGCATGATCTCCTCGGCGAACCCGAACGCCTGGAAAGTCTCGACCGAGCGCGCCTGAATGCCGTCGGCCTGCCCGATGACCAGTCGCGAGTCGCGCTTCTCGATCATCCGGGTGTTGACCTCCGGATACTGCGAGAGCTGCGCTGCCGCGACCATCCCCGCCGGGCCGCTGCCGACGATGAGGACATCGACCTCATCAGGCAGGTCCTCTGGGCGATCGATTCCATAGCCTGCTGCAGCTTCGATCCGCGGGTCTGCGGACACATAGCCGTGCTGGTGAAAATGCATGTCAACCTCCGGTTCATCACACGTCTTCGTGACTTTCCAATATTAGCAGTTCATATACGATCGTGTGTTACTCAGGTCATCATGAGCGGATACCTATGATCGGGCTCACGGACTGCTCATCCTCGTGGGCCGGTCCCAGAGGGATGCCCGAACGGTCCCGCAGGGCCAGTGTGGCCACCAGCGCGATCACGGTCATGCCACCCAGATAGATGGCCACCGAGGTGGTCGTGCCGGTGGCCGAGACCAAAGCCTTTGCGATCGTCGGAGCGAAGGCTCCACCGATGATCGAACCGATCGCATAGGAGACCGAGACGCCGGAGAAGCGCACGCTGGCGGGGAAGATCTCGGCGTACATCGCCGGCTGCTGACCATAGGTGAAGCCGAGCCCCACCGTCAGGATGACCAGCCCCAGGAACAGCATCCAGATGCTGCCGGTGTTGACCAGCGGGAAGAGGGAGAAGATGCCGATCAGCAGCAGGCCCCACCCGAGCAGATAGGTGTTCTTCCGCCCGATCTTGTCCGAGACGGATCCGGCGACGATCGTGAAGATCAGCCACGACACCGCCGAGGCGGAGACCGCCCAGAGCACGGGGCCGCGGTCGAGTCCGACCGGCCCGGCAGGATCGGTGGCGTAGTTCTGGATGTAGCCGCCGGTGGTCATGTAGCCGGCGGCATTGTTGCCCACGAAGACCAGCGACGCGAGGATGACGAGAAGCCAATGGCTCTTGAAGAGTCTGCCCAGAGGATTGGACACCTGCTCCTTGCGCTCGGCGATCTCGTGGAAGACGGGGGACTCCTCGACCCCTCGGCGGATCCAGTAGCCGACGGCGACGAGCAGGATCGAGAGGAAGAACGGCACGCGCCAGCCCCACTCGAGGAAGGCCTCGCCGGGGGCGATCGCGGTCATCAGCGCGAGTACACCGGAGGACAGGATGAGGCCGATGGAGACGCCGATCTGCGGGAAGGATCCGCGCAGACCGCGATGCTTGACCTCCGCATGCTCGACGGCCAGGAGGACTGCTCCGCCCCACTCTCCACCGGCGGAGATGCCCTGGATGATGCGCAGGACGATGAGGAGGATGGGTGCTGCGATGCCGATCGAATCGTAGGTCGGCAGGAAGCCGATGAGGGCCGTGGCCGCACCCATCGCGATGAGTGTGATGATGAGGACGACCCGGCGCCCCAGCTTGTCACCGTAGTGCCCGGCGAGGAAGGCACCCAAGGGGCGGAACAGGAAGCTGATGCCCACGGTGGCGAAGGCGACCATCGTCGACAGGGTCGAGCCCAACGGACCGAAGAACAGTTCGTTGAAGATCAGCCCCGAGGCTGCCGCATAGAGGAAGTAGTCGTACCACTCGATGCTGGTACCGACGACGGTCGCGAATGCCACCCGACCTTGGGTGTGCGTTTTAGTCACCATGACTCCTGTGTCGCATTGAGACTGCTGCGTTTGTGCCGCTGTCACAGGCCAGCCCGACCGCCGATGCGGTCTCACTGATGTGACACGGGATACTTGTCCTCCGGAACCGTATCATATACGATCTTGGTGAAAGCTAATCGAAATGAGGTGCGAGATCGATGTCGACTCCAGCTGGTGTTCCACTCCGACCGGGCAAAATCATTGCCGTCCATGTGGCCTATGAGTCACGTTCTGCTCAGCGTGGCAAGCGGCCTTCTCAGCCGTCCTATTTCCTCAAGGCCACAAGCTCTCTGGCCGCGTCGGGTGATGCGA
>NZ_JAKDJU010000299.1 GCF_030453725.1 Brevibacterium picturae | reverse complement strand
GCGTCAATGCCAACGGTGGGCCGGGAATACTCGTATCAACGACAGGCGGACGCGTGCTGGGCCTGATGTCGTGCACTGTCGCAGGCGGCAAGCTGACCGATATCGTCTCAATCCTCGATCACGCGTGGCTGGCCCGCCTTCAGCTGCCCGGCAGCGAACCCTCATGATTCCCCGCGCTCTCACCAGTCGACACCGGCGTCTCCCACCGCAGCCTCGTACGCGGATTGCAAACGTTCCGAGGCCCGAGGCCGGGTGCGATCGCGTCGGCCCGCGCCGAGGTGGACTTCCCTGAGTTCGTCCATGAGATCAGCGACGAGTTCGGGAGAGTCGGCGAGGATCCGCGCCCTCACCGTCAGCTCCCGCGAGGTCGGGCGGTGATTCATCCCCCAGGTGCCGAGTGCGACCATGACCGGCACGACCTGGATGCCCGCCTCGGTGAGGGAATAGGCGGCGCGTTGGCCCCTGACGGCATCCGCGCGAGTCAGCAGGCCTTCCTCGACGAGCTTTCGCAGGCGACCGGCCAGCATGTTCGAGGCGATGCCTTCATCGTTGAGGGTCAGCAGTTCGCGGAAGTGGCGGCGACCGCCGAAGACGATGTCGCGGAGCACGATGAGGCTCCAGGAGTCACCGAGGACTTCGACGGCGGCATTGATCGCGCACCCCGAGCGCGGTTCGCTGTGCAATTCGTCCTCCCAAGTGGTTGCATTCCACAATCACTGCATTCTACGCTTGAGTCAATTATCGTTGCCAATCACACCGGAGTGATCATGTTTCGTGCTCGTGTGCACAGTCAGTTCGTCTCACTCGACGGGTATTCCGCCGGTGACTACGTCACATTCGACAAGCCGATCGGTGACGCGCAGGCGCTCTTCGGCTGGTTCGATGGCCAAGGAATCGACGGCATCGGCGACGTCGATGCGCCGGTGACAATGGATCGAGTCCTCTTCGCGCTGTGGGGGCAGGGCATCGGTGCCGAGATCATGGGGCGAAAGAAGTTCGGACCGCAGCAGGGCCCGTGGCCGGAAGATGGTTGGCGCGGTTGGTGGGGCGAGGAGCCGCCGTTCAAGACTCCTTGCTTCGTGCTCACTCATCACACGCGTGAGCCCATGCACTTCCCCAATGGGACGAGTTTTCACTTCATCGATGCCGCACCGGTCGAGGCTCTTCGCCAGGCGAAGGAGGCGGCGAACGGTCTCGATGTGCGCATCGGCGGTGGGCCGTCGACGGTGCGGCGGTTCCTTGCCGCTGACCTCGTGGACTTCATGAATGTGGCCATCGTGCCGATCACGCTGGGCCACGGGACCTCACTGTGGGAGGGGATCGAAGGGGTCGAAGACCGGTTCGATATCGAAACGATCGGCTCCTCGAGCGGTCTGACTCATCAGCTGTGGAACAGAAGAGATCGGGCGGGTTCGCCCTGAACCCGCCCGATCACTGCGTCCTCAGTTGCTGTCAGCTGAAAGCTGCCAATCGAGAACGTCTGCTACCCGAAGGTTTCCGTCACTTCACCGCATCAGCGATAGGGGTCTGGCCGTCATAGAAGTTGACGGTCTCGCGGATCGCTGCGCCCTGAGCAAGAACATGCGTCATCACGTCAGCCACGAGCTCGCGTGACGTATCTTTGGCCTCGTCGCTGGGCGTTGCGCCTTCGACGTCCCCGGAGGCGTCAGCCAGCGCAACGGCCTGCTGAGACGGTTCCAGAGTGAGCTTGCCGGGTCCGAGGATGGTGTAGTCGAGCGAGCTGGCACGCAGGTGCTCGTCTGCACCGTGTTTCGCCTGGACATAGGGGTAGAACGAGCTGTCCGGATCGACGCGATCGAGGTCGATGCCGGCGGTCGCATAGGACACGATGACAAAGCGACCGACTCCTGCTTGTGCACTGGCATCGATGGAGCGCTTGGCTGCCTCGAAATCGACAGCACGGGTCCGTTCTGGGTCTCCGCCACCGGCTCCAGCGGAGAAGATCACGGCCTTTGCTCCGGTGAAGAGCTCGGTGAGTTTGTCGGTGTCGGCCGATTCGATGTCGAGGACGACGGGGGTCGCGCCCGCGGCCTCCACCTCGGCGGTCTGATCCGGGTTGCGGATGACCGAATCAACCGAGTACCCGGCTTCCTTCAGCTTCGGTGCGGCCATGAGGGCGATCTTGCCGTGTCCTCCGAGAATGACTACGCGGTCTGCATCAGACATGTACTTCTCCTTCAACGATCTTCCTGTGGCGCTTGCATCCAGCACAGCCGTGAGAACCGGTGTTTTATTCCAACGCGGTATTCTCGTAACTATGCCGAGGCGCCTTCATACCCCAACCGTC
>NZ_JAKDJU010000298.1 GCF_030453725.1 Brevibacterium picturae | reverse complement strand
TTTGGTCTCCCCACAACATTCCGCCCCCCCCCACACCCACCCCAATGACGGGCGGGCCCCCCTGACCACACCCCCGGGGCCCCCCCACTTTTCGTTGTGCGCTGCACTTGTCGGTAGGCACCGCTTCGCCTGACCGCGCCGGTCAGACACTCCTCAGATCTTGAGGTAGGACAGGAACATCGACACCAGCGTCGCCACGACGACCGAGTTGAAGACGAAGGCGACAATGACATTGCTGCGCACCATCTTCCATCCCTCGCGGGTGATTGCTCGCCCTGGCAGAGCTGCCGTCATCGTCGAGGACAGCACCGCGAACGTCAGATAGTCACCGAATGCCCGCTCTTCCGGCATGTCGAACTCGAGTTGCCTGGCGCCGAGGCTTCCCCCTCCGCCGAGGTCGAGTCGCATGAACTCCAGAGCAAACGAGTACACCATGACCGACCACGAAGCGACCACGTTCGCCAGCCCGAGAATCACGGATAGGACGATGCTCCCGTCCGAGCCCATGGTGACGAGGTAGATGTTGAGCACGATCGCGACGTACGCAGCCAAAGTCGCCCATGACACGGCTCCGCCGTTGCTGAAGTATCGCGACCACCAGCGCCGCTTGCGAGCCAGCGCCCAGCGCGAGTGCACTATGAGCTCGGTTTCGTCGAGTTCGTGCAGCCCGGCGTGAGTCCACAGCAGATAGATCAGCGCGAAGATCGGCCACGCGAAGAGGAAGATCGCGATGAGCTTCTCAACGACATCCCCCAGCTGCCCTGCCTCCGCGCCGAGCGGGTTGAAGTCGAGGCCCAGGACGAGCACAAGGCCGACGACCAGGGCTGGCACCATCGCCACGTTCGCCCGCATGTCATCGGTGATCGTGATCATCTGGCTGTGCGTGGGCCTCATAACGGGGCGGCTCCGCTTCGTTCGTGGCTGCTGAATTCGTCTTCAGCCTAGCCGAGACCCGATCAGAGCCTAGAGACGAATTCGAGCAGCTTCTCATCACTGCGCGGTGGGCCGACGATCTGCACCGACTCGGGTTTCGCCTGCTTGGCCGACCCAGGTGAGTCGGCCCCAGCTGCCATGCGACTCTGGGCCTCCCCCACGGTTGCACCGATCGGCAACGTCACTGCCGGCCACCCGAGAACATTGAATGGCAAGGAGTAGCGCATGAATTTCGCGGCAGACTCCGGTCCAAGCTCATCCCACGCGGCTACTTCACCATCCATAGCGGGCGTAATGATGAAGTCAACGTCGTCGAAGAACGATTCGGCGGTAGCCCGAAGTTCTTCCAAGGAAGCCACATTGGACTGATACTCGGCCTCGGTGATGTTCTGGCCCGATAGGATCTTCGCCCAGACGCCTGGCTGGTATTGCTCGCCCTGGTCATCCAGGAACTGCTTGTGCAGAACATAGGCTTCATAGCGGCGCACAATGTCATAGAAGTCGATCCCCCGCTCAATGAGCTCCGTCAGATAATCGACGTTCGCCGAGGTGGTCGTTGCCTTCCCCGATCCACTGAGATGTTCGCTCGCCCACGCTCGTACCCCCGCGGCCGATTCGTCTGCCGCGTTGAGTAGGCTCAGGTCGATCCTCGGCGTCTCTGCAGGTGAGGAGACTGCAGGACTTGCATCCGCCCCATTCCCAGAGATCACCCTGAAGGCTGCGGTGAGCAGCGGCAGGTCTCGTGCGAACAGGCCCACCGTGTCGAAGGACGGCGACAGTGGGAAGACCCCTTCGGCCGAGACTGTGCCGAAGGTCGGTTTGAACCCGATGACGCCCTGACAGGCGGCGGGCACTCTCACGGAACCTGCGGTGTCAGTTCCCAGCGCCAACGGCACCACTCCGGCAGCAACGAGAGCTGCCGACCCCGAGCTTGACCCACCGGTGCACAGCGCGGGGTCAACCGGGTTGATGACTCGCCCGAAAGCACTCTCATCACCGAGGATGCCGTAGGAGTACTCCTGACAGTTCGTCTTCACCACCGGCAGCGCACCGGCGCGCTCCAAGAGACTCACCACCGGAGCCGATGCACTCGGGTCGGGTCCACTGCTGACGTTCGACCCCATCGTCGTGGGGAATCCAGCCACATCGATGACGTCCTTGACCGCGAAGGGAATGCCCTCGAGAGCTCGTGCTTCTTCACCGGCGGCGGCACGCTCCGCTGACTTCTTCTCAAGGGTGCGTGCGCGATCGCCCATCACCGAGGTGACGGCATTGAGGTCTCGACCGATTCCTTCGACTGCAGCCAGTGTCTGTTCGAGGCTCTGCATTGAACCCTGCTCCCCTTGCGCTCCGTTGGTTTCGCCCACGCTCCTCATCGTGCCAGA
>NZ_JAKDJU010000082.1 GCF_030453725.1 Brevibacterium picturae | reverse complement strand
AAATCGACCCAGAGCTCACGTCACTGACTGCTTCGCTCACGCCGCTGACCGCTTCGCTCATGCCACTGACCGCTTACTCCGGCTCTCCTGCGCCCCATTGAAGCTGTTCCAATTGAAGCTATTCCAATTGAGGCTGTACCGATTGAGCAGAAGAGCGGCGAGAAGCGCGAAGGCCGAATCCCACGGCCGAATCCCACGTGAAACCGGGAATCGGCCTTCGCCCTGTTCTGCGGCGTAAATGTCGGTCAGAGACCAGCCGACCGCTCAGTCTTTGGCTCAGATGATTCGGCGGGCGCCGGAGAACTCATTGCCTTTGTCCCAGGACTTCCAGTCGGTGACGTAAACGTCTTTGGACGCGTTGGGAGAATGGATCATCTTGCCGTCGCCGACGTACATCCCGACGTGGTGGACGGTTCCGGAGCTGGTCGAGAAGAACAGCAGATCGCCGGCCTTGAGATCGCCTTCGGAGACCTTTTTGCCGACTGTGGCCTGCTCACCCGAGTCGCGGGGAATGTCGATGCCATGGGCCCGGTAGATGCTGTAGGTGAAGCCCGAGCAGTCGAAGCCGTACGACGAGACGCCGGCCCACAGGTAACGCAGCCCGTCGAACTGTTTCGCAGTCTTGACGAGGTCGGCGCCGCTGGGTTCATCCGGTTTGCCATCGGTTTCGTAGACGGCGACGTCGTCGAAGTCGATCCATGCAGCGCCGCCGCCGGGGAGAGCCACGCGCACATCGTCGACGTCTTGGGCGATGAGCGGGAGAGCGACGTTGAAGCTGACATCCGCGCCGGTGTCCTTGGTGAATTCGATGCCTTCGAGTTCACTCTTCTTCTTCGTCACGACCGCGCGGGGCTGGTCGTCCTTGAGCTGACCGAAACGGTCGTTCTCGACGAGCTGCTTCTTCGGCAGCCAGCCGGGGTAGCCCTTCTTGTTCTTGGAAGTCGACTGATCCTTGACTGCAACTTTGACCCAGTCGCCCTTCGTTTTGAGGACAGTGACTTCGGAACCGTATGCGGCTTGAGTCTCGGCTTTGCCGGTCAGACCGCGTCGCACATCGGTCTTCTTCAGGTTCTTGTTCCATTTGTCGAGGTCGACAGGATGGCCGAGAGCAGGCTTGTCGACCTTTCGGGGCGCTTTCGTATCGGTCCACAGGGTGGCGACAGTGACATCGATGTAGGCCGTTTCGCCCTTTTCGATCGTGCCGTCAGTGATCCGTTCAAGCTCCTGGCCAGGGACGACTGCAGCTTCCAAATCGGTTGCAGATTCTTCATCGGTCGACGTCAGGTTGCTCGACAGCGCAGGAGATCCTGCGCCGAATACCAGCCCGAGCCCAAGTGCCGCCGAAACAGCAATTTTGGTACGCATCATTTCTCTTTCGGTCTGCGGGTGTCACTCCCGCGTGGGGGAAGTCTCCGAAGGTCATTCGGTGTGCATGCTCCGCCGCCCATGGCATCGCCCGGTAGTCGACCTTGGCGGCCGACACCAATCGAACCCATGCGCATCGAAGCGCTGCACTGTGCCAATAGTACTGCCCGCTCCATAGCAGTCAGCAATGCCGACACTGTGGCAGGATATCGTGACCCAGCGATGAAAAGAAGTGCACTTGTCCGAATCGATATAGAGATGAGACTTCGGGCGAACACCTGCGTCGAAGGCAACGCCCTCGGTTCGGGCGTCGCCTTCAGCTCGGTGTGGTGCAGTTCAACTCAGGGCCTTTGCCGTCAGACCAGGCCGCTGCCCCCAGCTCAGGTCGTTGTCGACCGACCAGGCCGTTGCCGTCAGTTGAGGAACTCGGCTGCCAGCAGCTCGAGGGACTGGATCCGGGCGGCGTCCTGACGGAAGTCCTCCCCCTCCATCGCTCCTGCGACGGGCTGGATCATGATCTCGTCGACCTCGAACCGACTGGCGAGTTCTTCGAGCTGCGCCTTTGCGGATGCGGCATCTCCGATGATCCAGTTTTCTGACATCTCTTCGCCGACCATTCGTTCCTGATCGGTCCTGACCGACCGGACATCGTCGCCGGCCAAGCGCAGTGGTTCCATCCGTCCACCGGTCCGCATTCGAGACATCTGCAGCAGGAACGGTTCCGAGCGCAGCTGCGCTTCCTCTTCGGTCGGCGAGACGACAGCGTTGACCGTGACGAAGGTCTGCGGTTCATCGCCGTAGGCACCCGGGGTGAAGTTGTCGCGATAGATCTTCATTCCGGTCGTGGCACCCGCCGCGAAGTGGTTGGCGAAGACATATGGCATGCCGAGTTGGGCAGCCAGGCGCGCGGAATAGCCTGACGAACCCAGCAACCATGGCAACGGCTGCGTTCCCGGTACTGCCGCAGGCGTCGCGTGCAGAACGTGCTCGCGTCCTCCGTGGAGCGGAATGCGCAGGCCCTCGGGGTTCATCAGGCTCAATGTATCGATGACGTGCTGTGGGAACTGTTCGACAGGGTCGACGGTCTGTCCCTCACGATCAACCATTCGCCCTTCGCCGAGGTGGCCCCTCATCGCCGCCGAGGTGATCGGGTCCGTACCGGGCGCCCGTCCGATCCCCAGGTCAATGCGATCACCGTAGACCGCAGAGAGAAGGGAGAAGAGTTCCGCGACGGCCAAAGGAGCATGGTTGGGCAGCATGACTCCGCCGGATCCGAGTCGAATGCGTTCGGTTCCCTGACCGAGGTACATGAGTTCGGCGCCCGGCATCGTTGAGGCGATCGAGGGCATGTTGTGGTGTTCGGCTACCCAGTAGCGGGTGTATCCGAGCTTGTCCGCGGACTGGATGAGCTCGTGTGAGGCAGCGAATGTATCTGAGGTGCTCTGTCCGACACGGACCGGCACAAGGTCAAGAATAGAAAGCTCCATGATGATGGCAACAGCCGCCCCACCAGGTTCATTCCATCTCACGTGCGGGAACTGTATCTGCGTGACCTGGATTGACGGGACCTGGATTGACGGGATCTGAAGTTACGGGATCTGAAGTTACGGGATCTGTAGTTACGGGATCTGCATCTGCACTGATTGAACCCTGTTCGCAGGAAGAGCACACTTGTCCGCTGCTCAGTTCAACTGCCACTAGTCGAATAAGGTATCGGTGATTTCTTTTGCAATGAATCTCGCGTGCAGAATTGGGAGTCTGGCTGGGTCGATCGACGCTGGTGGCACCCATGCCGGGCGACCGTCCTTCAGCATCACTGTGTGCCAATCTGATTTGTCAATCAAGTGGTGGTGCGACCCACAAGCCAATGTCAGGTTATTGACATCGGTTCTGCCTTCTTGCGCCCAAGGAACTATATGATGAGCGTCACACCATCCTGGCGGGGTGTCACAACCGGGGAACGTGCACCCCTGGTCTCGGCTGGCGAGGATCGCCAATTGCTTCGAGGTGGCGAATCGCCTTTCCGTCGCAAGTTCCATGGTTTTCGTTTTCTCACCCATGAGGTGGAAGAACACCGAACCGTTCAGCCCTTCGTGGGTGGCAGTCTGCATCGGAAATGGCGCCTCTGCCTCGGTGAAGGCGCGACCGGAGTGCCGGGCAACGTCCTCGGCCTTCGCCGTGACGACGAGGGCGAATGGCGAACCGGCCATCACTCGGTTCATTTCGATCCGACCGATCAGGCTGGCGAAGCGTTCATAGATTCTGTTCTTCACGCTTGGCTGACAACCGGCCATTGCCACGATGGAGCCGTCTTCTCTCACTCCGCATCCGGGCGGAATGTCACGGTCGTCCATCGTGCTCGCATTTCTCACTTCACCCACCCCGTTGCCGGGCAGACTGCCGAAGCTGAGATCGAGCGAGGGGTCGACCGCGTCTGATCGATCGCCTCGGAGGACTTCGCGGAACACGTCGACCACTTCCTGGTCCGCAGCCGAGGCAACGTCTACGTCTGCATCCACGCCCTCGCCCTCGCCTGAAATCAATGTTGCGTCTTCGTGGTCAGCCGCTTCACTGCCAGCGTCTTTGCCGTCTGCCTTGATCCGCGATGTGAGGTGCCCGCTCATGATCCCGCCGGTCACGGCGTCAAGGACTCCCCTGAGCGCCCAAGTTCCGTCTTTTCGCTGGCGCAGGCTGACTGAGAACTCATCGCGGTTCGGTGCTTCGTCTGGCAGTTCTCCATCTGGATCGAGCCATCCGAGGATCTCGTTGAACAACTGCTGGATATCCTTCACGCGCACTGCCGGTGCCTTTTCGACGAGGATCCGCTCGGCTTCGAGACGTTCATCCTGCCCCACGCGAAGTGGAAGATCCTTCAGGCAACCGATGATGACGCTGGCCTGAGTCGATGAGAGCGTTCCGTTCTGCAAGGCCTCGGACACCGCTGGAAAGACCGGCCCGATTGACTGACCGCTGAAGTTGACCTGGTTGCCCAGGTTTTTGGCCAAGTCGGATCGACGGCCCGCTTCTCGTTCGGAGAGGTTCAGACGATTCTGGACCATCGCCTTCGTCGACTTCGCACCATAATCTCGGGGAGTCCCCACCCTCTCGAAGACGGAGAGAGTCACAACTGAGAGTGATTCGACCAGTCGATTGACCGTCTCCAGCCCGTCCATCACTGTGACCGCATCCTCAGGGCCCATCGGCCGATTGAACGAGTGGAGATCGCTGACGAGAGACCGAAGCTCCATGACGCTGTCCGCAACTTCGGGAGCAATGCGCGTCAAGCTGGTCCAAGCCTGCTCGTCAAGTAGAGGATGTTGCGAATCGGAGGCTGGGACAGGAACGGAGGCGGTCCCGCTGCCACGACCGGCGCGGCCTCGTATCACTCCGCGACTGGATTCAGCTGTGGGCTGGTCGACTCTGAAATCCGTCCAGTCATCCTCTTCACCAGAACCCGCGGCGTCCTCACCGCCAGCACGTTCAGATTCCTGTTCCTTGGCCCTTTTGCGCATCCACTCTGCTTTTTCTGCATCGAGTTCTGCGGCACGACGCTTGAGCTCGGCCTTCACATCCGGATCATCGGCGTTTGCCTCCCACAGGCTACGGCCGCTCCAGCTCCCCGGACGATCAGGTTCGGAGCGTTCGGAAGGTTCAGCTGATCCGGAGGATTCGGAGGGTTCGGCCACGGCTTCGCCTGCCTCCCCGCCTCGCGGATCCACGATCTCCGACGGTGACTCGTCGCGCACGAGAGGATGCTCTGCATCAGCGAATTCGAAATCATCAGAGGGCGGCGCGGCCACTTCATCGAAACGATCTGCCAGCGGATGACCTTCGAGGTCGAAGCCAGCGTCGCGCAAAAGCTCTCGGTAAGTGGGAGCATCACTGCCGTCATATGAGGTCTCATCCTCGCCAGCATGCACAGCGGAAGAGGCTGATTCGTCACGCCTGTTCTGCTTGTGGCGCCTGCGGTCGGGGGTGAGAGTCATAATCTCGGAATCCATTCGTCAACTACTGTGTTGTCCGCTTGATTGCAAGTTTACTCTCGTCACAGTCCAGCTGTCTATAGTTTTGTTCGATTTTGTTGAGTTCGTATATGCAGTATTCGATGGGTTTCGATAGATTGGACCGTTCGAATGCGAGATCGAGCCCTATGGGGACGTTGACCGAACATTGATCTATTCGGCATACCGACCCCACCACAACCTCGGCGACGTCATTTTCTGAGGTGGTCGCGCTGCCCTTCTTCGGGACCGAAGAGACTCAGATACTCCACGCCGGAGTCCTCCGCGCTTGACGAACCAACGCGGTGCTTCTCCGGCGTGCAGCGTCATCGACTTGCCGCCCGGGATCAGGCTGGGTCTGCCCATGCCCAACGGCCCCGAAGCCCTGCTGGTCAAATCATCTGCATCTGAACCTCGCGCCGCCCCCTCATCCATACGTCACTTACTGCCGAAATTTGCCATTTCAGCAAAATTGTTTGCGCAATTCACGTCCACAGGAGCAGACTGCTGACATGCCCACTTCCTGAAACCCACCACTTGTCCCCTTCCTCAACCCCACCACCCAAGGATCACCATGTCAGAATCACACTCCACCCCACAGAACCAGCAGAAGCTCATCGCCGAGGTGGCCGTCATCGGCGGAGGCGCCGGTGGGCTGGCCGCGTCGATCGCTTTGGCCCGCTCGCTCCGCAGCGTCATCGTCATCGACGCCGGCTCACCTCGTAACGCGCCGAGCGCGCACGCGCACAACGTACTCGGCCACGAAGGCGTCAACCCGCTCGACCTTGTGGCCAGAGGGCGTCAGGAGGCAGAAGCGTACGGCGTCCAGTTCCTCGACGCCTCAGTCATCAGCGCCCAGCACGACGGGCAGGCACCCGAGTCGCTCGGCTTCGTCCTCGAGACATCGGCCGGAGTCTCCATCGAGGCGAAGCGAATCGTCATCGCGACCGGCCTGACCGATGTGCTCCCCGAGATCCCAGGACTGGCGGATGGGTGGGGCGAAACCGTCATCCACTGCCCGTACTGCCACGGCTACGAGGTCCGAGGGGAGAACATCGGCATCATCGGCACCACCGCAATGTCATACCACCAGGCGATGATGTTCTCCCAGCTCAGCGATCGTGTCACCTTTCTGCGACACGATGCTCCGGGGCCGGATGGCCCGCAGAAGAAGATGCTCGAATCGCTTGGCATCGCCTATGTCGACGCGGCAGTCGAAGCGGTGGTGCGCACCGACGCCGGAACCGACGTGTCACTGCGCAGCAACCGGGCAGGCGCCGATTCCGACCACGGGACAGGCACCGATTCCAGCCTCTCGGACATGACCTTCGAGGCTCTGGCCGTCGGCCCTTACTTTCGCGCGAACAGCGAAATCTACGAGCAGCTCGGCGGCACCGTCGTCGACCATCCGACCGGCATGGGCTCGTCCATCCCCGCCCAAGCCAATGGAGCAACAGACGTGCCCGGTGTCTGGGCGGTGGGAAACAGCGCGGACATCTCGGCCATGGTGGTGGCGAGCGCAGCCAGCGGTGTCATGGTCGGTGCGCAGATCAACGCCGAACTCATCATGAGTTCCGTGTCGTGACCCTCACCGTCGGGGCCCGTGTCGTGACCCTCCCCGACGAGACGACAGGATAGTCCTCACCGCCAAGACGCCCCGTCTGGCTCAGATCAGTGGCTGGCCTTCACGCAGAGGACCGGGCATACGGCTTCGAGGATGACTCGTTGGATCGTCGATCCCAGGAGGAACTTCCCAACCGGGGTCCGCTTCCTGGTGCCGAGCACGATCAGTTGCGCACCCACCTCGGCGGCGGCATCGAGGATCTGCTCAGCGGGGTCGAACTCACTGCCTCGCGTGAGCACCTTCCCCTGCACGCCCGAGCGCGACAGATAGTCCTGGACCGACTTGATCTCGCCCTCGCCGAGGCGGTAGGAATCGCTGCGATCGGATGATCGGGAGGCGTTGACGACGACCAGATCCCGGTTGTCCCTCTTCGCCTCTGCAATCCCCCTGTCAAGGGCCGCATGGCCTGCAGGATTGTTGATGTAGCCCACGACGACAGTCATTTTTCACCTTCACTTGTTGGCAGGATTGGACTTGAGAGCATTGAACGTTGAGTGCGCACCGCTCATGTGAGTTCCTCGGGATTGCGGAACTTGGTGCTCGCGCCCTTTACCGAACGATTCCACAGCCAGGTGATCGCCCAGAGGACGACGCCGATGCCGATCAGCGCCACCGCGATCTGATATTGGATGAGGTCGTCGAGTCGAGCCCACGGCCCGACGAGGAACAGGCAGGTGAAGAGGCCCAGCCACGGCAGGAACGTGGGTGCGCGGAAGTGCTTGTGCTCGACGGGCTTCTTGCGCAGCACGAGGACCGCGCAGTTGACGACCGCGAAGACTGCCAGAAGCAGCAGCGACGTGGTTCCGCCCAGGGACGCGATCACGGTCTCGGGCAGGACGGTGGAGACGGCGATGATGAGAGCGAAGGCGATGAGGGTGGTGAAGAGGATCGACACCCAGGGCGAGCGGCGCTGCTTGAGAACCTTGGCGAACACCGGTGGCAGCACGTTCTGCTTCGACATCCCGTACAGCAGACGGCTGGCCATGAGCATGTTGATCAATGCCGTGTTCGCGACCGCGAACATGGTCAGGAACGGGAAGATCTCGTCGATCGGCAGGCCCGGAGCACCGGCTTCGAATACTTCGAGCAACGGCGTCTTGCTCTCCTTCAGCACACCGATCGGCACGGCGGCGACGGCCACGATCGACACGAGCACGTAGATGATACCCGTGATCGTCAGACCACTGAGCATGATCTTCGGGAAGACCTGTGGGTCCTTGGTCTCCTCGACCATGTTCACAGAGTCCTCGAATCCCACCATCGAGAAGAACGCCAGTGAGGTGGCCGCGGTGACCGCCAGGAAGATGCTCTTGTCGTCGGCGGTCTCGAAGATCATCACGCGTGAGAAGTCGGCGCTGCCCGAACCGAGGGCGAAGAACCCGACGAGGATGACCAACAGCAGGCCGGTGAGCTCGATCATGGTCAGGACCACGTTGAACCACACGCTCTCACTCACACCGCGGAGGTTGATCGCGGCGACAAGCGCGAGGAACCCGACCGCGATCCACATCGTGGCCGTGACAGGGAGGTCCCAGCCGAATCCGGCAGCCATGTTCTCCGCAAACACCGTCGACGCCGTCGATGCCGAGGTGATTCCGGAGCTGAGGACGGCGAAGGCGACGAGGAAGGTGACGAAGTGAACCCCGAAGGCCTTGTGCGTGTACAATGCAGCACCAGCGGCGTGCGGGTACTTGGTGACGAGCTCCATGTAGGAGAACGCCGTGATCGCGGCGATGCCGAAGGCGAGGATGACCGGCAGCCAGCCGGCACCTCCGACCTCCCCGGCCACCTTCCCCGTCAGCGCGTAGACACCTGTGCCCAGGATGTCTCCGACGATGAAGAGAAGCAGAAGCTTGGGGCCCATGACCCGTTTCAGGGTCTTCGGCTGCTCAGCTCCCGGACTCGCCTCGGTGGTGCTGCCGTTGTGACTCACGTTGGTTCCTCCATGTTCGCCCGCGACCGCCGCAACGCGATCACTTGTGTCTGCTGCGGACCACGTCGAGGAATGCTGTCAGGAGCACCTTGGCGTCCCGCTGACTGTCCTCGCCGCGCTCCTCGGCCTGTTCGAGGAGCGTATCCTTGTTGAATCCCAATTCTTGCAGTTTTTCCGCATCCCAGTTGCGAATGTTCTGCCCACTCGACTCGGGATGGAACTGAGTCCCCCACGCATTGCCGATCCGAAACGCCTGAAACCGGCAGGCGGTGCTGGTCGCAAGCAGGGTTGCCTCGGGCGGCAGATCGACGATCCGGTCGACATGACTCTCGACGAAGGCCGCGCGTGTCCCGATGCTGGAGAACACCGGGTCCTGTGCTGCGTTATCCGTCATATCGATCCAGGTGTACCCCTTCTCCGGTGCACCCGTCTGCGCTCTCACATCACCGCCGATGACGTGAGCGATGAGCTGCCCACCCAGGCAGATGCCGAACTGCGGCAGATCCGCCTCCAGGGCATGTCGTGACAATTGCGCCTCGGCGTCGAGCCAGGGCGCACGATCGGTCTCATCGGGCATGTATCCGCCGCCGAGCATGATCAGCCCGTCGTAGTCGCTCAGGGAGCTCGGCTCGGGAAGTCGGGACACGCCTCCGATGCGCAGATCGAACTCGATGTTCTCGCTGATCATCAACTGAGTGAGGAGCCCCGGCTGGGATTCGATGTGGTTGACGATGACGAGGAGCCTGGTCATGCTGTCGCCCCCGCCGAGGCGCTCGTGCCCGACGCGCTCGACGACGCAGCCGTACTCGACGACGCAGCCGTGTCCGCCGAGGCGGCCGTCCCCGCCGACGTCCCCAGGAACTGCACGTACGCATCCTCGTGCGCTTCGAGGACCCGCATCGCGTTGTCGAAGCCGAGTTTGCGCAGATCGGATTCCGACCAACCGCGGCCGGCCAGCTCCTCGAACAGCGCAGGATACTGACCGGCATCGCCGAGCCCCTGCGGCAGCTCATCGACACCGCAGATGTCTCCGCCGAGGCCGATGTGGTCGATTCCGATCCGTTCGCGTACGTAATCGCAGTGGTCGGCGACATCGGCCACCGTCACCTCGGGGGCGGTGCCGTTCTCTCCGGCGTCGACCCATTCGCGACGTGCGTTCGAGACGAAGGAGGGCACGAAGGTCATCATCGCCACTCCCCCGTTGCCGGGCACCCGATCGAGGACGTCGTCGGGGATGTTGCGCGGATGTGGGTTGAGTCCGAAGGCGCAGGAGTGGCTGAAGATCACGGGCAGGGTGGAGAGGTCCAGGGACTGGTGCATGACGCTGGGCGCGACGTGTGAGAGGTCGACGATCATGCCGATCCGGTTCATCTCCGCCACAACCTCGCGACCGAACTCGTTTAAGCCCCCGTGCTGCGGCTCATCCGTGGCGGAGTCTGCCCAGGAGTGCGTCGTCGACCAGGTCAGGGTCATGTACCTCGCCCCGGCCCGCGCATAGGAGCGGAGCACGGCCAGGGATTCGTCGATCTGCTGTCCGCCTTCGACGCCCATGAGCGAGGCCACCTTCCCGGCCTCCCGGGCGGCGACCACCTCGGCGGCGGTGCGGGCGAATCGGAGCCGCTCGGGGTAGGCGGTGACGACGCGCTGCACTGCGTCGATCTGTTCCCACGTCGCCTTGATCGCGTCCGCGCCGGTGATCGAGGAGTGGACGTAGACCGACCAGTACTGCGCGGCGACGTGGCCTTCGCGCAGCTGGTCCATCGTCGTGAATGGTGAGACGCTGGGGTCGTTGAGCCCGGCGACGCTGTAGTCGCGCTCCTCCCGCAGGTACCAGGCGAGGTCGTTGTGGCCGTCGAAGACGTCGTAGGTCATGAGGGTGCTCCTTCAATGCGGATGGTCGTCGGTGAGCTTGGTGAGTTCATTGAGTTCGGGTGGTCGTCGGTGATTTGGGTGGAAGCCTGTGTTCGCAGGTGTCGGATCACGCTCATCAGCCGATCCCCGACATCAGCTGCGCGCCCAACAGACCCAGGAAGGTGCCGGAGAAGGCTCCGATGAGTGCGAAGAGCACGCCCACCGGCACCAGCTGACGGTTGAAGGCACCCGCGACCACCGGCGCCGAGGCGATTCCCCCGATGTTCGCGGTGCTGGCCACAGCGATGCTGAACAGTTCGGTCTTCGTCAGCTTCGCATAGACAAGCATGATGACGATGTGGACGAGGAGCACGATCACACCGACGACGAGGTAGATCGGGGCTTCGGCCAGGGAAGTGAAGTCGGACCCGGAAGCGATGATGCCGATGATGAGGTAGAGCATGATGGTCGCGAGCTGACTGGAGCCTGCGGCCCGCCCCCACCGCGTCGACCCGATGACCAGG
This sequence comes from Brevibacterium picturae, assembly GCF_030453725.1. Lineage (GTDB taxonomy): Bacteria > Actinomycetota > Actinomycetes > Actinomycetales > Brevibacteriaceae > Brevibacterium > Brevibacterium sandarakinum_A. Next base: position 2,236 of record NZ_JAKDJU010000082.1, on the reverse strand, counting down.
CCGAGGATGCTCACGATGAGGATCGTCCAAGCCGAGGCGTTGATCACCGTGCCCACTTCCGGCAGCAGCTCGCCCGCTTTGGCGGCCAGAGCGGAGACGAGCAGGGCGAAACCCAGAAGACCGATGATCGACGACAGGGTCATCGGCTTCTCCTCCTCGCCGGTGACTCGACCGACGAAGTCGAACTTCGAGGTGTCTGCCTTCGTCCATCTGTTGAACTTATCGGAGACGGCGACCGAAGAGAAGATGAGGAGCAGCCAGAAGGAGTAGAGGACTGTGTCGACGATGAGCACGTAGCCGAAGACGTCCTCCGGCGCTTCGAGGATGTCCTGGACCGCGACCATGTTCGCCGAGCCGCCGGTCCATGAAGCATTGAGCGCGCCGAGGGCCTTCCAGGATTCCGGGGCCAGTGCCGAGTGCACGATCAGGTAGGCGACGATGAAGCCGACAATGATGCTCGCAGCCGTCACCACGAAGGTCAGCAGCAGTTTCGGGCCGAGGCGGACGATCTGCCGGACATCGCATTTGAACAGCAGAAGCAGGATCATCGCCGGCAGCAGCGCGTCCTGCAGCCCGTCGCCGACGCCGTCGATGGCGTCGTGGTCGAACAGGCCGAAGGTGTTGAGCAGGGCCGCCACGATGTAGAGGAAGACGAACCCGGGGACGTACTTGAATACTTTGAATTTCCCGCTGCGGTCGGCGACGACGAGAACCGCCGAAATCGCCAGCAGCAGGCTGATGAATAGAAAACCGTCTGTGATCACAAACGACACTCCTTCAGGTGGATTGGACCGCGTCGCGCTGCCCTCGGACCGTTCCGAGACGGTCCGATCTGAGACGGATCGATCTGAAACGGACCGCTCCGTCCGGAGTCCCGACGGTGGGTACAGCGCAGTGCGCGGTGAAGCCATGTGCGGTTGTCGATTGGATCCGATCCGGTGGGGACCCGGGCAATCTTGGTGGTCGAGGAGTCGTCTCAGCTAGAGGTTGGGAGCTCGTGGTACTTCTTCGCCGCGTTGTTCACCGCGACGATGAGCGCCTTCTGGGAGGACCCGTGGTATCTGGCTGTGATCGACTCCGTGAGCCGACCGGTGTCCGTGATGTCTGCGTCGATGAACAGGCTCCTGATGAACTTCCTTGTCAGGGCCAACGTCGCCGAGCAGTCGACATCGAGGACTCGGTGTGTGTCTGCCTCGATCTCGAAGGCGATGTAGAACAGCCCGTACTGTGCCATGATCGGGTTGTTCGACGGCGCCTTCGCTTCACCGGTGAGGTAGATCGAGGAAGTCATAGGACATCAACAATACTCGAGGAACGGCGTGTGGCTGTGCGCGTTCTCGAGTCGATCGATGTCCGATTTCTCAGAGGAATCGGTGGATCACCTCCCCCGCTTCGCGCATGATCGGCATGACGTCGACGACCCGGTCCGTGCCCTGCTTCCAGTTCGCGAACACGGCGTAGGCGACCCGACGCGTCGGTGTCATCGCGATGCCTGCATCGGCCCTGATGGTCCCGTTCGTCCCTGTCTTGTTCCAGACCCACACATCGCGCTGGTAGTTGTAGTGGGCGAGAGGGTCGAGGTCGAACGCCGAGGCGACCATGGAAGTGTCCGCGCCGGCTCCCAGCCAGCGGCGGAAGATCTCGTTCGTCGACTCGTCCCAGAACTCGTCCTTCGCGTGCCGGGCCATGAAGTCGCTGATCTCGGCCGCGGTGCCCGTCGACAGGGTGCGCGGCGCCTTCGCGGGACGGGGCCAGCGAAGGAAGTCATGCAGGCCCGAGTTCCGATACCCCAGATCCTCGACCTGGCGGGCAACATTCTCAAGTCCGACGCGGCGGATGAGCACATTCGTCGCGAAGTTGTCGCTGAAGGCTCCGACGAGCACGGCCACGTCGTAGATGCTCAGGTCATCCTGCTCCATGAGGTACCAGATGCCGGACTCGTCGACCCGTTCCGAGGGTCGCCGCGAGAGCCGCTCCTGCAGATTGAGGTTGCCGCGAACGTGCATCTGCAGTGCAGTGTGCAGGAGGAACACCTTGCCCATGCTGGCGGTGTCGAGCTCGTCGTTCTCATTGTGGGCGAATACGCGTTCGCCGCTGTCGATGTCGTAGGCCAGGGCGCTGAAGCGCACTCCCGGCAGTCTATCGAAGTCCACCTCGCCCGTGCTCGAGACCTCACCCGCATTCGAGACCTCGCTCGTGTTCATGTCCTCATTCATCGTAGGAATTCCTCTCCTTC
>NZ_JAKDJU010000297.1 GCF_030453725.1 Brevibacterium picturae | reverse complement strand
TTCATCGATCCCATCGACGACGAGGTGTACCTCTACTCGCAGTTCGAGGTCCCCGACGCCAGGCGCGTCTTCCCCGTGTTCGAACAGCCCGACCTCAAGGCTCCGTTCTCCTTCACCGTCGTCGCCCCTAGCCGCTGGACGGTCGTGTCGAATTCCCCCACCCCGACTCCCGGTGATCCCGGCGAAGTCTTCACCGAACTCGACGAAGCGCCGGTCGACGACACCGCGGTGTGGCAGTTCGCCCCGACGACCCCGATCTCGTCCTACATCACTGCGATCGTGGCCGGCCCGTACCGCAGCGTGCACTCCGAGCTGACATCCTCTGACGGCTCCCCCGTTCCCCTGGGGCTGTACTGCCGCGACTCCCTCTTCGAGCATCTTGATGCACAGAACCTGTTCGACATCACCCGAGCCGGTTTCGAATTCTACGAACGTGAGTTCGGGGAGTCCTACCCGTTCGAGAAATACGATCAGCTCTTCGTTCCCGAGTTCAACGCCGGTGCGATGGAGAACGCCGGAGCCGTGACCATTCTGGAGAACTACGTATTCCGGTCCCGGCCCACCGAGGCACTTGTGGAGCGCCGCACCGTGACGGTGCTCCACGAACTGGCCCACATGTGGTTCGGGGATCTGGTCACCATGAAGTGGTGGAACGATCTGTGGCTCAACGAGTCCTTCGCCGAATTCATGTCAACGTTGGCCACGGCCGAGGCCACCGAATACTCAGACGCCTGGACGACGTTCGCCACGATTGAGAAGTCATGGGCCTACCGCCAGGATCAGCTGCCGAGCACGCATCCGATCGTCGCGAGCATCGAAGACCTCGCCGATGTCGAGGTCAACTTCGACGGCATCACCTACGCCAAGGGGGCCTCGGTGCTCAAACAGCTCGTCGCGTGGGTCGGTCGCGACGAGTTCTTCTCCGGCCTGAAACGCTATTTCGACAAGCATGCGTGGTCGAACACGGAACTGCCCGACCTCCTCGGCGAGCTCGAGGCGACAAGTGGTCGGGACCTCGCCACCTGGTCGAAGCTGTGGCTCGAGGAGTCCGGTGTCAACCTCATCGAAGCCGAGCTCGACACCGAAACCGAAAAGGACGCCGAGGTGGTGACCGAGCTGCGCGTGACCCAGAAGCCCTGGGAGATCGAGGGGCAGCCGGTCCCATCTCTGCGTCCGCACCGTCTGTCCATCGGGTTCTATTCCGACAACGGCCAGGGCCGACTCGTCCGCACTCACAGCTTCCCGCTCGACATCGACTCCGAGTCGACCACCGTCGACGAAGCCCGAGGTCTGCCCAAGCCCGAGGTGGTCATCGTCAACGACGAGGACCTGAGCTATGCGAAGGTCCGCTTCGATCGCGAGAGTATGGACGTGGCTGCAACGCGACTGGGCGACTTCGATGATTCGCTGACCCAGCTGCTCGTCCTCGGCACCCTGTGGGACACCGTCAGGGATGGTCAGCGCCCGGCTCAGGACTACATCGCCACGGTCTTGGACAACCTCGCAGCCGTGACACATTCCTCGGGGCTGCTCACTCAGATGCGTCAGCTCGAAACCGCTGTCGGGGCCTACCTGCCTCCAGCAGAACGGGCCGAGGCCCATACTGCCGTCGCTGACCGCTTCGCAGAGCTCCTCGACACGGTCTCGGCTGGCACTGACCAGGCATTTCAGTTCGTTCGCGGCTTCATCAAACATGCGACGAGCCAAGCACAGATCTCCCAGCTGAAGTCCTGGCTGGGCGCCGCCGAGGACACGATCCACGGAATCACCATCGACACCGATCTCAGCTGGGAGATCATCATCGCTTTGTCCGCGCATGATGCGATCGACGACTCCGCGATCATGGACATGGCCACAACCGATCCGTCAGCGGCCGGTGCACGGCAGGCGGCGACGGCGCGCAGCGCACGACCCACCTCGGCGGCGAAGTCGAAGGCGTACATGAGGATCCTCGATGATGTCGAACTTCCGAATTCCGAGCTCGGTGCCCTGGCACTGGGATTCGCGGCCGGGCTGCAGACGGAGACCGGTGAGATCCTCGCCTCACAGGCCCCCTTGCAGAATTTCTCCACCGAATACTTCCAGCGGGTCTCCGGATGGTGGGAGACTCGGACCCTCGAGATGGCGCAGACCATGACTCTGCGGCTGTTTCCCCCGGTCAGTGGCCACACAGTCAAGGCAACCAGGGAATGGCTCAACGACCATCCCGCGGCACCCAAGGGACTGCTGCGGCTGATGCGTGAGAATCTCGCCGATGCCCAGAGGGCCCTGCGTGCTCAGGAAGTGTCCAGCACTTCCAAGGGTGCATTGACCTTCGGTCGTTAGGCTCATGGCATCATGACTTTGGAAGCA
>NZ_JAKDJU010000296.1 GCF_030453725.1 Brevibacterium picturae | reverse complement strand
TGTGCAATCACATAAAAGCTGTCGTAAACTCAAGCCTGTCGCGGATTCGCTTCGCGACCGAGCCGGATTGGCGGAATCGGTAGACGCGGTGCACTCAAAATGCATTGTCGAAAGACGTGTGGGTTCGAGTCCCACATCCGGTACAGATGTGAAGTGCCGCGGCATCGTTGACTCGATGTCGCGGCACTTTTTTCATTGTCGACGCACAATCTGACCCTTCATCCCACTCCCGGGGCAATTCATCCCGCTCCCGGCGCCACGAACGACGACCGTCAGTACGGGCGGCTGCTGTCAGCGTCGCAGATCGAGGGAGTAGAAGTGCTTGTCGCAGCGCTTGTCGCCCACCGCGACGAAATCCGGCAGAAGTCCGTATCGTTCAAAACCCAACTTCTGATAGAGCCTGATCGCGGACGTGTTGTCGCCGCGCAGGTCCAGGGTGATGACTTCGACGTTGAGATCGTGCGCCGAAGCGATGAGCGCGTTCATCAATGTCGTTCCGATCCCGCATCCCCGTGCGCCCCGGGCTACGGCCAGCTTCTCCAGGTCAACGTGCGGTCGATGGGTCGCGCGTGTATAGCGCGTCCAATAGGCAAAGCCGACGATCCGACCGGCTGTGTCATCCGTGAACGTCCGAGCGATCGCAGCTCGGGCGTCGTTTGAGCCCACTGCGGGAGCGAGCTCCGTGAGCAGCACGGCGATCTCAGCGTCATCGGGAGGGTCGACCCACCCGAGTGCTGCACCATCGGCCACAAGGTCTGCGAACAACTGGGCAATCTGTCGGGCCTCTCGCTCAGTGACGCCGGAGGCCGGCATGAGCGAAATGCTCATACCGGCCGCCGGTGCGGGCTGCTCACAAACGCGGGCCTCCCGATGACTCTTCAAGTGTTGCCTCGTCAGAATCGCCTGCGTTCTCCTCGACCGGAACATAGCCATCGATGCGCGCGGAGTCGTAGCGGGCTTCGTCGAGGATTCCGTGGCGCTTGGCCACGATTGCGGGTACCAGAGCCTGTCCTGAGACGTTGAGCGCCGTGCGTCCCATGTCGACGATCGGCTCGATCGCCAGCAGCAGGCCGACGCCTTCGAGCGGCAGGCCGAGCGTGGACAGAGTCAGCGTGAGCATCACGGTGGCTCCGGTGGTTCCGGCAGTCGCGGCCGAACCGATGACGGAGACGAAGATGATGAGGAAGTACTGCACGGCGCCGAGTTCGATCCCGAAGAACTGGGCGACGAAGACGGCGGCGATCGCCGGATAGATCGCGGCACACCCATCCATCTTCGTTGTCGCACCAAAGGGCACAGCGAAGGCGGCGTAGCTCTGGGGAACACCGAAGTTGTCGGTGGTGACCTTCTGTGTCACAGGCATGGTTCCGATCGACGACCGGGACACGAAGCCCAACTGAGTGGCCGGCCACACCCCGGAGAAGTACTGACGAACCGAGAGGCCGTTGAGCTTGGCCAGGGTCGGGTACACGACGAAGAACACGAGCGCCAGGCCGAGGTAGACGGCGACGACGAACCACAGCAGGGACCCCATGGTCGACCAGCCGTAGGAGTTCACGGCATTGCCGATGAGCCCGAGGGTGCCGATCGGTGCGATGCGCACAATCCACCAGACGACCTTCTGCACGACGGCCAGGGCCGCCTCGACGAACTCCAGGAAGGGCTCGGCGGCCTTGCCGACCTTGACCGCGGCGATGCCGATCGCGCCCGAGACGATGATCAGCTGAAGGATGTTGAAGTCGACCTCGGAGACCAACCCTCCAGCCTCATCGGCCGAGGTGGCCACCTCGAGTCCGAGGAAGTTGACGGGTACGAGCCCGGTGAGGAAGCCGATCCAACTTCCTTCGTTATCCGGGGCAGAACCGCTCAACGATGTGGCGTCTGCGTGCATTCCCGGTTGCAGGACGACGCCGAGGATGAGGCCGATGAGGACGGCGATGAGTGCCGTGAAGGCGAACCACAGAAGGGTTGAGACCGCGAGTCGGGCAGCGTTGGTGACCTTGCGCAGATTGCCGATGCTGGCGATGATCGCAGTGATCACCAGCGGCACGACGGCGGCCTTGAGCAGGGTCACGTAGGAGGACCCGATGGTACCCAAGGTCTGGCCGAGCCAGTTGTCCTGACTCTCGCTGACCGGTCCCCAGGACCGCGCGATCAGTCCGAGTATCACGCCTGCGATCAGGGCGATGGTGACCTGCACCCCGAATGATCTGCTCCACTTGGGCAATCTCATGCCATTCCTCTTCTTCGACTGTCGGTTGACGAGCGACGCTCACTCAAGCGATGCTCAACCCAATGGACAACTGTTGAGCAATCTCGGAAATTCCGCAAGTCACAGTGAAGTGCCTCTCACTCT
>NZ_JAKDJU010000009.1 GCF_030453725.1 Brevibacterium picturae | reverse complement strand
GAGATACGATGAAGCCATGAAGGTTGTCTGCCCCGGTTCCTATGACCCGATCACCATGGGTCATCTCGATGTCATCGCCCGCAGTGCCCGCCTGTTCGACGAGGTGGTCGTGGCCGTCGTCCACAACCCCAAGAAGTCCGGTCGCTTCGACCCCCAGGCCCGCGCAGACCTCATTCGTCGCAGCCTGGACGAGGACGAACGAACCCGAGGGGCCGAGAACGTCACGATCGACACCGTCGCCGGGGGTCTCCTCGTCGACTACTGCACCTCCATCGACGCACCCGCTGTGGTCAAGGGGCTGCGCTCGGGCACGGACTTCGCCTATGAACTGCCGATGGCGCTGATGAACAAGCATCTCAGCGAGCTCGAGACGATCTTCGTTCCCGGCAACCCCGAATACGAACACGTCTCGTCCTCACTCATCAAGGAAGTCCACGCCGGCGGGGGAGACATCGAAGGCCTGGTGCCGAACGCAGTGCTGACCGCGCTGAACGCCGGCGACTGAGGCATGCCGCTTCCCTCCTCCTCATCCCGGGCGTGGTTCCTGGGTCTGATCTTCCACACCGTCATCGCGCACGCGACGTACAACGGTGTGCGCGTCCTCATCTCCTACCGGACGCTGGAGTTGGGCGGCAGCGGCGTCGTCCTCGGTCTGATGACCGCCTGCTATTCCCTCGTCCCGCTGCTCACCGCGCTCCTCGTCGGACGACTCGTCGACCGCGGATACGCCACCGCTGTGCTGTGGACCGGAACGATCCTCTCGATCGTGCCCGTCGGCCTCGCGGCGATGGCGCCCAACCTCGGCGTGCTCCTCATCGCCACGATGTGTCTGGGCCTGGGACAGCTGCTGACCACGGTTGCCTCGCAGGCGCTGATCCCGCAGAGTTTCCCGGCCTCGGCCCTGACGTCGAAGTTCGGCTACCTCACCCTCGGCGTCTCGATCGGGCAGACGATCGGTCTGCCCGTGGCCGGTGCCATCGCCGGCGCGACGGACGGTTCACCGCAGATCGTGACCGCCCTGTGGTTCATGACGGCGATCTCCGCGCTGTCGTTGGTTGCGGCGGTCATCGTCATGCTCCGCGGCCGGACCCCTCATGTCTCCCGCGCCGAGGCGGCCAAGGACACCCGTACGCCCTTGACCCTGCTGTCGATCAGGGGAATGAAACCCGCGATCCTCGCCTCGATGACGACCCTGGCCGCGGTCGACCTCATGACCGCGTATCTGCCGCTCATCGGCCAGCAGAACGGACTGTCGGTGACGACCGTGACCTGGCTGCTGACACTGCGCACGCTGGCCTCGGTGGTCTCGCGCCTGCTCATCGGGATGCTCACGCGCAAGTGGCGCAACCTCTCGCTGCTGTGGACCGCCTCGGCGGTGGCCGGTGTCTGCATCATTCTCATCCCTGTCTTCACGCAGCCGTGGATGTTGGCCATCCTGCTCCTCCTGGCCGGATTCTGCTTCGGCCTCACCCAGCCGCTGACGATGACCTGGGTCTCGACCTTGTCGGACCCGGCCAATCGAGCCGCAGTCCTTTCGATCCGCCTTGCCGGCAACCGACTCAGTCAGGTGGCGATCCCCTCTGTGGCGTCGCTGCTGACCCTGGTCGCAGGCTCGGGCATCGTCTTCACGATCTCCGGGGCACTGCTGCTGGCGGCCGGCGTGGTGACGTTGCGCAATCAGCACGAGAAGTGGTGATCAGGAACACCGGCGCGATGTCAGAAGGTCGATTGGTAATGGTGGGCGATGATGACTAGAATGGTGAGTCGCGTGTGAACGCAGGAGTAAGCGTCCTCAATCACGTTAAGGAGGGGTGAGCATGAAGAAGCAGTCTGAGTTCGTCTACGATCTCAGGTCGATGGGATTGCTCGGTCATCCTGGTGAATGGGAACGGGTGAACACCACCCTGTCTGCTCCGGCGGATCTCAAGATCGAAGTGATCGGGGTCGCTGAAGGTTCACCACTGACACTCGAGCTGATGTTCGAAAGCGTGTCAGAGGGGATCTACGTGTCGGGCACAGTCTCGGCCACGGCCCGCGGCGAGGACGTGAGGACTCTCGACGAAATCGAGTTGCCTATAGATGTCGACATCCAGGAGATGTATGTCTATGAGCAGGCCGAGGGCGACGAGGACTCCTATGTCATCGACCGCGATCAGCTCGACCTCGAGCCCGCGATCAGAGACGCTGTTGTGATGGCTCTGCCCTTCAGTCCGTCAAAGGACCGAAGCGAAGAGTTCAGCTTCACTCTGGGTGAGGACCTGGAGGTCGACGACAGCGAATCGGATTCGCCGTTCGCATCATTGAAGAGTTTGTTGGATGAGAAGAAAGAGAGCTAGACGTGGCTGTTCCAAAGCGTAAATTGTCGCGCAGCAACACCCGCCACCGTCGTTCGCAGTGGAAGGCCCAGGCACCTAACCTGGTCAAGACTGTGGAGAACGGTCGCGTTGTGTACTCGCGCCCTCACCAGGCCAAGGTTGTCGAAGACTCGGCCGGCACCCCGCTGTTCCTTGAATACAAGGGACGCAAGGTCGCTGACGTCTGACCTGTGGACACAGACACCACAGCGCAACTGCAGGAGAGTCTCGGGATCGATATTGATCCCGAGACTTTTCGTCTCGCCCTGACACACCGCTCATTCGCCTTCGAAGCCGGCGGAATACCCACGAACGAGCGCCTCGAATTCCTCGGCGACTCCGTCCTGGGGCTTGTGGCCACCGAATCGCTGTACTACGACAATCCTGATCTGGCCGAAGGTTCTTTGGCCAAGATGCGCTCCGCCGTGGTCAACACCCGAGCACTGGCGTCGATCGCGCGCAAGTACGAGATCGGTCCCCACATTCTGCTGGGCAAGGGCGAAGAGCTCACCGGCGGCCGCAACAAGGACTCGATCCTCGCTGACACCGTCGAGGCTCTCATCGGAGCCACCTTCGTCGCCCGTGGACGCGAAGCGGCCTTCGACTTCGTCCATCGCCTCATCGATGCGATGCTGAACGACGCCGTGAATCTCGGGGCCGGAATGGACTATAAGACGACCCTGCAGGAAGCAGCGGCCGATCTGGATCTGGGCGCCGTGAGCTACGAGATCGTCTCCTCGGGCCCCGATCACGCCATGGTCTTCACCGCCACAGCGCTCCTGGGCCCCAATGGCTGGGGCAGCGGCGACGGTTCCTCGAAGAAGAACGCCGAAGCAGCAGCCGCGGAAGTCGCCGTCAAGGCCATCCGCACCATCTACCCGGACTACAAGCGCTGAACATCGTTTCGGCGGGGCCTCGGATCCCCGCACTGAGCGTGACGGCTCGAAGGAGTTCCTGATGCCCGAGCTGCCCGAGGTTGAGAGCGTCCGTGTAGGCGTCCACGAATGGACCGCGGGTGCCACGATCACCGGCGCCGAGGTGCTCGACCCTCGAATCCTGGGCACGACGTCCCAGCGTCGCATCGACGCTGCCGCAGCCGATGGGTTCATCACCGCGGTGAACGGCCGCCGGATCATCGCGGCCGAACGTCGCGGGAAGTTCATGTGGCTGACGCTGGCCGAGACCCCAGCAATGGGGACTGTGGGGACGGATGCCCCGGGGGAGCAGCGTGCTCGGCGCGCAGCCGAGATTGAGACTCCTGAGCTCAGCCTCATCGTCCACCTCGGGATGAGCGGACAGCTGCGTGTCCATGAGGTCGGTGATGAGATCCACCGGCACACGCGCGCGATCCTGCGGCTCGAACGCGACCGGCCCGACGCGGATCAACCCCGCGAGACCTATGAGCTGAGGTTCGTCGACCAGCGGATCTTCGGCCACCTCGGCGTCCAGCCGCTGGTCCACGCGTCTGGTCGACTGGTCCCCGCCTCGGCCAATCACATCGCCGCAGATCCTTTGGAAGCGGCTTTCGAACCCGGTCTCACCATCACTGCGTTGGCGAACAAGCGCACGGCACTGAAATCTGCGCTGCTCGACCAGACCTTGATCAGCGGAATCGGCAACATCTATGCCGATGAGGCCCTCTTCCGGGCCGGCGTTCATCCTCTTGCCACTCCTGCACGCACGCGCAAGTCGCGTCTGGCCGCCGTCCTCGACTCGGCAGCCCGGGTGATGGGCGATGCTCTGGCCGTCGGTGGAACGAGCTTCGACGCGCTCTATGTCAACGTCAACGGAGAGTCCGGCTATTTCGACCGGGCCCTGCTCGTCTACGGACGTTCAGGCCAGGAATGCGTGCGCTGCGGGACCGAGATCGCGAAGATGACGATCGGCGGCCGCGGAAGCCACTTCTGCCCGAACTGCCAGAAGCCGCCGCGCTACCGCTGAGGTCGGTGCGACACCCTTGCAAGGTAGGCGAGGTGCCCGTCGATGAGGGCCCGCTGAGCTCGTGAGTGATCGGGAGCATTGAGATAGGTGCTCGGAGTCGTCGGCGATTGCCAGAGGGCATCGATCTCGACGAATCGTCCATCCCGGAGTCTCGCCACGGCTGCGAGTCGACGCCGTGAACCTGGGGCAGGAACGAGGATCCGGTCGACATCCTGCCAGTCGATCGTCCGCGGACGGCCGACGAAACCGGCCCAGATGAAGTGCTCCGGCGTGATCTCCAGTCGGGCTCTCGTACCCATCCAGAAGTTGACTCCGGCGCCGATGAACAGCAGGACGGGCCCGAAGAGGAAGACGATCATCCAACTTTCGATGAGCAGGGACAGGACGATGACGGCGATGATCGCGAGAACCCCCATGCACGTGAGCATCCAAGCGATGCCGATCGATATCCGTCCATGAGCCCTGATGATGGTGTTCATTGCGCAGATCAGCTCGTGGAGCCGTCCTTGCCGTCGTCGGCTGTGCCCTGAGCCGTCGCGGACGACGTCGCATCCGCCTCGGCGTCGGTGTCGTCTTCCGCGTCCTCGACAGGCAGCTCCGACGTCTCGAGTCCGAAGACCTCACCGTCGTACTCGTCGACGGCCGTAGCCACCGACTGCTCGAGGATGTGATCGGCCAGCTGACCCTGAATGATCAGCGGATCCCTCGACAGGTCCCTCCACAGCGCCACGCAGAGCAGCAGCATGACGAGCACGAACGGCAGCGCAGAGACGATCGTGACATTCTTCAGTCCCTCGAGAGCCTCGGCGGGATCGGAACCTCCGGCCAAAAGCATCACCGCCGCCACGGCACCGGTGGCCGTACCCCAGAAGATGACGAGGGCCTTGCCGGGCTCCTGCACACCGTTGGCGCTGAGCGTGCCCATGACGATTGATGCTGAATCGGCCCCTGTGACGAAGAAGATCGCGATGAGGATGACAGTGACGATCATCAGGATGATGGCGATGAGGTTCGGCAGAGGCAACGCGCCGAGGAGGTCGAACAGGATCGTATCCATGTTGATGTCGGGCTCGCCGTCGACGACGTTTGCGAGTGCCTTGACCGTGCCCTCGCCGCGTTCGGCGCGCTCCTGGATGCCGATCGCACCGCCGCCGAAGACCGCGAACCAGATGGTCGAGACGACGGAGGGAACGATGAGGACACCGGTGATGAACTGACGCACGGTGCGGCCGCGGGAGATGCGGGCGATGAAGAGGCCGACGAAGGGCGACCAGGAGACCCACCAGGCCCAGTAGAAGACGGTCCATGAGGACAGCCAGTCATTGACCCCCTTACCATTCGCCGCGGTCCTCGAAGCCATCTGCGGCAGATCTGAGATGAATGAGCCGATCGATGATGGGATGACGTTGAGGATGAAGAGGGTCGGTCCGCCGATGAATACTATGAGCGCGACGATGAGGGCGAGGATCATGTTGATGTTCGACAGCCACTGAATGCCCTTTTCGACACCTGAGACGGCCGAGGCGACGAAGGCTGCGGTGAGGATGGCGATGATGATGACGAGCACTGGCGAGGTGACGTTGGACATGACGCCCGCCGATTCGATGCCGCCGCCGATCTGGATCGCTCCCAGGCCCAGTGAGCACGCGGAGCCGAAGAGGGTGGCGAGGATCGCCATGATGTTGATGATCTTGCCACCGAAGCCGTTGACGGCACGTTCGCCGAACAGTGAGGTGAACATCGACGAGAACAGCTGAGACCGTCCGAGGCGGAAGGAGCCGTACGCGATGCCGAGGCCGACGATCGCATACATCGCCCACGGATAGAGGGTCCAGTGGAAGATCGTCGTGCCCATCGCGGTGCCCATCGCCTCGGGGGAGGAGCCGTCAACGGTCGCTGGCGGGGGAGACATTTAGAAGAACAGGGGCTCGCCGACAGCGGAGAACACCAGGCCGATGCCCATGCCGGTGGCGAACATCATCGCGATCCATGACGAGGTCTTGAACTGTGGGGTCTCATCATCCTTGCCCAACGGGACCCGCCCGAACTTCTTCAGAGCGACGACGATGGCGAAGATCGTGGCCGCGATGACGAAGAGCCAGCCGAAGTTGTCCATGACGCCGGTCAGTAGTGTGCCCGCGACGGCACCGAGCCTGTCCGGGGAGACGAAACCCCAGACGACGAAGACGACGGCGAGGAAGCCGGCGGAGAAGAACACCACCTTGTCGAGGCCTTCGCGTTTGAACGGCCTCAACTTGGTGGTCGGATTCTTCAGGTGCCGGATCAGCTCCTGGGTCTTCGTGACTTCACTGCTCATAGGGACGTGTGCCGATCAGGAAGGCCGCAGTCATTCTGCAGGCAGACATGATCGGCGCTCCTTCCTGCTCATGGACGGCATGGAGATTCGTAGATGACGTGGCGGCAAATGGACATGACGGTAGATGGACGGGGCATGGATGTGTTTGGGCGGTTCGGAACGCTGGATCCAAAATAGACCCGGATTGAGCGTTTCCCATCAGTTGAGCCCAAAAATCTTTTCTCTTGAGACAAATTGCGGATCAGGAATCCGGTGAATCGATCTCTGACATGATCAAGGCCCCGTCGCGAACGACGGGGCCCTGATCGGCTCCCCCGGCTGGGCTCGAACCAGCGACCCTTCGATTAACAGTCGAATGCTCTGCCAACTGAGCTACGGAGGAAAGGCACCGATTCCGGCGCACGAGGAGACACTCTATCAAAAGATTCGAGAATTGCAGGAACTGCTTCAGGATATGCTGGGTGGACAATGCATCTCAAAAGCCTGACCCTGCGAGGATTCAAGTCCTTTGCCTCGGCGACGACTCTCCGATTCGAGCCGGGCATCACCTGCGTTGTCGGCCCCAACGGCTCCGGCAAGTCCAATGTCGTCGACGCGCTGTCCTGGGTGATGGGAGAGCAGGGCGCGAAGAATCTGCGCGGCGGCAAGATGGACGACGTCATCTTCGCCGGAACCTCCAAACGACAGGCTCTGGGCCGCGCCGAGGTGACCCTGACCATCGACAACACCGACGGAGCCATTCCCGTCGACTACACCGAGGTCACGATTTCGCGCACCCTGTTCCGCACCGGGGGAAGCGAATATGCCGTCAACGGCACACCGGCCCGACTGCTCGACATCCAAGAGCTGCTCAACGACTCGGGCCTGGGCAAGGAGATGCACGTCATCGTGGGGCAGGGGCGTCTCGACGCAATCCTGCATGCCGATCCGATCGAACGCCGCAGCTTCATCGAAGAGGCCGCCGGCGTCCTCAAGCACCGCAGGCGCAAGGACAAGGCCGTTCGCAAGCTCACCGGCCTGCAGACGAACCTCGACCGGCTCTCCGATCTGAGAACAGAACTCAACCGCCAGCTGGGCCCTCTCGGCCGCCAGGCCGAGGCCGCACAGAAAGCCGCCACAGTCCAAGCCACACTGCGCGATGCCACGGCACGACTCCTGGCCGATGACACGGTGCGCCTGCAGGCATCATTGGCCACGACAGCCGGTGCCGAGGGAGAAGACGGCGCCGACCGCATCGGCGACCTCGAACATCGCCGATCCCGCACCGAGCAGCGACTGCAGGAGATCGAGGCACGACTGGGCGCCCTCGATGCCGAGCTCGAGGACTTGCGGACTGCGGAATCACGGACGCAGACCCAGATCGTGCGTGCCAAAGGAATCGCCCAGCGCGCTGAGGACAAACGCTCGCACCTGCTCTCCGAGGTGGCGAGCCTGGGCCGGCGGGAATCGAAGTCTCCGGAAGAGCTGAGGTCCCAGGCGGAGCATCACAAGGAGGAGCTCGGCCTCGCGGAGGAAGCCAGGGACGAGTCCGCGGCAGCACTGGACCGCAGCCAGATGCGCAAGGAAGAGCTCGCCTTGGAGCTGAAGAAGGCCGAAGACGAGGTCAAGGCGACACAGCTGGCCATCACCGAGGCGATCAAGAACAGGTCTGCCCTGCAGTCGAAGTCGTCCCAGGCGCGTGAGCGAATCAGCGACCTCACCGCCCGGATCGAAGCCAACCGGGCAGAGATCGACACCGCGTCGACCCGCATCGCCGAACGCAGCGAGGAACTGAGCACAGCTGAGGCAGCCGTCGAAGGTGTCGAAGCCGGAGAGAGCGAACTCGATACGAAATACGAATCCGCGAAGGACGCCCAGACCAGGCTGGAGACCGAACTCGAAGAACTTCGAGCGCGGAGAGCCCAGGCCGCTTCCGAGCTCGCCTCGGCCGAGGCCCGGGCGGAGGCACTGTCTCTCGGCACCGCCTTGGAAGCCGACCTCGAAGACATCGTCAACGCCGATCTGCCGGGTGTCGGCTCGGCCGTGACCGAACGGCTGAACGTGGCCCACGGATTCGAGATGGCTGTGGCAGCAGCACTGTCGAACACGGTCGCCGGTGTGCTCGTCGACTCTGGGCAGGTGGCACTGGCCGTGCTCGACCACCTCGGCGAGGAGACGAACGTCCACCTCACAATCCCCGCAGGAGCAGCTTCCGGTGCAAGTGCAGGCAAGGGCGCGAACTCGTCCTCCACGTCGGCCGCTGCGACGAGGGCACTGCCCACCCTCGACTCGGCAGCCGGGGATGCGCCGAGGGTGCGGTGGCTGACCGATGTCGTCAGCAGCGACGTCCCCGAACTCGAGACGCTGCTGACTTCTGCTCTGAACTCGGTCGTGTGCGTTGACGACGCTGCGAGCGCGCTGTCCCTCATCGGCTCCCATCCCGACCTGACCGCGGTTACGGTCCATGGTGAGATCCTCACCGCAACTCGGGTCAGCCGGGCCCGCACCGCCTCGGGCACACGCCTGGCCTCACAGACCGCCCTCGCCGACACCCGCTCCTCCATCACCGAGCTGCAGACTGCTCTGACCGACTGCGACTCGGACATCGACCAGGTGACGAAGAGGCTTCGCGAGGCGAAGACAGCTGCCGCCGCGGCCCTGGAGAAGCTGCACTCCTCGGATGCGGCGATCATGGCCGCCGGGGAAGAGGTCTCGCGGATCACGGGCGACATCACCACAGCCCAGACCCGCCTGCAGAGGGCCAAGGACAATGAGGTGGAGCTCGCGACACGGCTGGAGACCGCCGAACGTGAGGCCCGCACGGCCGAATCGGCCCTGGCCGGTGCAGACGACGTCGAAGAGGTCGTCGACACCACCGGCCGGGACGAACTGAGCCGGCAGGTGTCCCAGTCCTCCGAGGACGTCATCGAAACCCGGATCAGCCACAAGGCGACCACGGACCGGGTGCGATTCCTCTCCGACCGGGTCGACTCCCTGCTGCGCCAGGCAACTGCGGAGGAGGCCGCGCGTGAGCAGACCCAGCGGACGATCGCACGGAAGAACCGATCGGCCGCCTCGGCGCTGCTCATCGCAGAAACCGCGCAGACCGCGACCGGAGTCGCGGAGACGACGGTGAGCGAACTCGGCGCCGAGATCCAGGTCCTCGTCGACGAGCGCGGGCAGCTGCGTGAGGAGAAGGGCCACCTCGGCGAGGAACTGGGCACCACCCGCACTGAACTGCAGCGGCTCAAGGACGCCGCGGCCGAAGCCGAACTGGCGAAGGAGCGGTTCCGACTCAAACTCGAGGAGATCGGGAACCGGGCAGAAGAGGAGACCGGGCTCGGACTCGACCGACTCGTCGAGCTCTACGGCCCTCACACTCCGGTTCCCGCATTCGACGACGATGAGGAGGAACGCCCCTATGTGCGGGCCGAGGTCGAAAAACGGCGCAAGCAGGCAACGGCCGCACTCAAACGCATCGGAACGGTCAACCCGCTGGCGCTCGAGGAGTACGAGGCGCTCAAGGAGAGGCATCAGTTCCTGGAAAAGCAGATCACCGACATCGAGTCCTCGAGGAAGGATCTGATGAAGCTCGTCGAGGAGGTCGACCGGCACGTCGAACGGGTCTTCTCCGAAGCCTATGCAGACACCGCGAAGGAGTTCGAACACATCTTCTCCCGGCTCTTCCCCGGCGGTGAGGGCTCACTGAGTCTGACCGATCCGGGTGACATGCTGACCACCGGAGTCGACGTCCACGCCCGACCGGCAGGCAAGAAGGTCAAACGCCTGTCCCTGCTCTCCGGTGGGGAGAGGTCACTGGTCGCCGTCGCCATGCTGGTGGCGATCTTCAAGGCCCGCCCCAGCCCGTTCTACGTCATGGACGAGGTCGAAGCGGCACTCGACGATCTCAACCTGTCCCGCCTGCTGACGGTGTTCGAGGAGCTGCAGGACTCGTCCCAGCTCATCGTCATCACCCACCAGAAGCGAACGATGGAGATCGCCGACGCACTCTACGGGGTCACGATGCACGGGGACGGTGTGTCGAAGGTCATTTCGCAGCGGATCCCGTGATCGGATGGCGACTGCGAGAGGCCGATTCGGCAGAGATGTCCAGGGGAGTCCCAGGGAATTCTCCAACAGGCTCACGGCCCCGGAGCACAAATGTCGTGGGTTGGGACTATAGACTTGGGGGCAGGGAAGCATTGTCGAAAAGCTTGAGGAGCGGGACGTCCATGGCCGAGTCGGCTGATTCACGAGGTGACTCGAGAGTATGAATGCAGTACTCGTCGTCATCGTCGGACTCGCCGTTTCGTTCGCGCTCGCCCTCATCGTCGTGCTCCTCGTCGCGTTGCCGGGGCTGAGGGCCGAAGGGCGCCTGAAGTACTCGTCCGACGTGCAGCGGTTTCGACTGCCGGGGCAGTGGACCGGCTACGACGATGAGGTCCACGAATTCTTCGGACACGATGACGGCACCTCCCACTTGGCAACTCGGGAACAGGCTGCCGTCACCGCGATCCGGGACCATTCCTATGTGCTCAGGCCGCAGCCGCGCCGGCACGCCGCGCCCTCGCTGCTGACGGTGAGGCCGCGAACCCGTCATTGGCAGATCCCGGAATCCGGCACCGGGTGGAGGACCACCGCCGGTCTGCTCTTCGGCAGCCGAGGTTCCTGACCGGACTACACAACATCAGCACACGTGCCCCGACACAGCGAGGCGCATGGGTGCGGGCCGCCGAAGCGCGACAACGGACTCGAACCGATTCGCGCACCAGAATCGGGACCCCACCCCTGACCAGCGGTCGTCGCGTGAGAACGTGGGGCCAGCGAAGGTAATCAAAGGAGAACGTACGTCAATGGATCAGCCGATCGTATTGCTCATCGTTGCGGCCATCGTCTTCATTCTGGTCGTCGGCCTGGGCGTCACCCTGCGCGTCAATGCCAAGAAGAAGGGGCTCAGTGACAAGCGCAGCATCGACGCCGATGTCACCGGCGAGCTCAAGATCGATGACATCTCCGAGGCGGTCGCCGAGGAGAAGACCGCGACGCGTGGCTCCGAGGTCCCCACCGAACCGGCGAACCGGCTTGTGCGCCTGCGCGAGCGCCTGGCGAAGTCCAACTCCGGGCTGGGGCGCGGGCTGCTCAGCCTGCTGTCCCGGGAGACTCTCGACGAATCGACGTGGGAGGAGATCGAGGACACCCTCATCCTCGCCGACGTCGGCGTGGATCCGACCACCGAACTCGTCGACCGGCTGCGGGAACGCGTCAAGGTCCTCGGCACCCGCGAACCCGAAGAGGTCAGGGGACTGCTGCGCAATGAGCTCATCAACATCGTCGATCCTGGAATGGATCGTGAACTGGCCACCGCGGGCACCGACGGCGATCCGGCCGTGATGCTCGTCGTCGGGGTCAACGGCGCCGGCAAGACGACGACCGTGGGCAAGATCGCTCGTGTGCTCGTGGCAGAAGACCGAAGTGTGCTGCTGGGGGCGGCCGATACGTTCCGCGCCGCTGCTGCCCAACAGCTGTCCACCTGGGGTGGCCGGGTCGGTGTGGAGACCGTCCGCGGCGAGGAGGGCGCCGACCCTGCCTCCGTGGCCTATTCCGCGGTCGAACGTGGCAAAGCCGACGGCACCGACGTCGTGCTCATCGACACCGCCGGACGCCTGCAGAACAAGATCGGCCTGATGGACGAGCTCGGCAAGGTTAAGCGCGTGGCGACGCGGCCCCTGGGCGAGGGTCACGAGATCGACGAGGTGCTTCTCGTCCTCGACGCCACGACCGGTCAGAACGGAATGCAGCAGGCCAAGGTCTTCGCCGAGGCGGTCAACATCACCGGCATCGTGCTCACGAAGCTCGACGGGACCGCCAAGGGCGGAATCGTCGTGGCCGTCCAGCGGGAGCTCGGAGTCCCCGTCAAGCTCATCGGCCTCGGTGAGGGTGCAGATGACCTGGCACCATTCACCGCCGAAGGGTTCGTCGACGCTCTCCTCGACTGAGCCCGGTTCGTCGCAGAGAGTCCATTATTTCCGTTGGAGATTGCAGGAATACTCCAATGTGAGAGTGCCTGTGTCACATGCTGGAAACATTATCGACTCACTGGTGTGACATCTGTCATGGACACTGTCACTGTTCGGTTCTAAACGGAACCGACAGAGACGTGAAAGAGACGACATGGAACTCGACGCAGTGAATGTATGGATGATGATCGCGGCCGGCCTGGTCCTGCTCATGACCCCCGGGGTGGCCTTCTTCTACGGCGGAATGACCCGACTCACCTCGAGCATCAACATGATGATGATGGTGTTCTCCGCAATGGCGATGGGCGGACTCGTCTGGGTCCTCTTCGGATACGGACTGAGCTCCGGCGACTCCGTGCTGGGGATCTTCGGCGATCCGCTGTCCCAGATCGGCCTCGCCGACGCAGTCGCCAATGACCCCGAAGCCCTCATCTCCATCGGCTACGGCTCCACCTTCGCGATGATCGCGATCGCACTCATCGCCGGTGCCGTCGCCGATCGCGCTAAGTTCTCCACCTGGCTGGTCTTCGCCGGACTGTGGGTCACCCTCGTGTACTGCCCTCTGGCCTTCATGGTCTGGGGCGACGGACTGCTCAGCGAGTCGGGTGTGATCGGCAGCGCCTTCGGCCCCGCGATCGACTTCGCCGGCGGTACGGTCGTGCACATCAATGCGGGAATCTCGGCCCTCGTGCTCGTCGTCGTCATGGGCCGCCGGGCCCGCTATTCGACACCGCACAAACCCCACAACATTCCGATCACCGTTCTCGGTGCGGCACTGCTGTGGTTCGGCTGGTTCGGATTCAACGGGGGAGCCGCCTCGACGATCGAGCAGGCCGGACTGATCTGGATCAATACCCTGGCTGCCCCTGCCGCCGGAATGATCACCTGGATCGCGATCGAGAGGATACGGGCGACTCGTCCCAGCAGCATCGGCAGCGTCTCCGGGGCGATCGCCGGTCTGGTGGCCATCACCCCCGCCTGTGCGAACGTCGAACCGTACGCAGCCATCATCATCGGAATCGCCGCAGGCGCAGGAGCAGTGCTTGCTGTGGAGGCGAAGAACCGCCTCCGCTACGACGATGCCCTCGACGTCGTCGGCGTCCACCTCGTCGCCGGTATCATCGGCACGGTCATGATCGGACTCTTCGCGGTCCCGAGTGCAGACTCGGCCGCCGGCCTCTTCCACGGTGGAGGGTTCGGGCTCCTCGTGTCGCAGATCGTGGCCACAGTCGTCGCACTGGCCTTCGCCGGAGCCGTGACCCTGGTCATCGCTCTCGTCCTGCGAAAGACCATGGGGCTGCGCATCGACCCCAGAGACGAACTGGCCGGCATCGACGCATTCGAACACGCGGAGCAGGCGTACTCGTTCCGCTGAGCAGGCCTACTCGTTCCGCTGAGGGGGCCTGCTCGTTCCGCTGAGCGGGAGAGTGCGCCCACGCTCGGACCCGAGAGCGGGTCGGTTGTGGGCGCATTCCCAGCTTTTCCGGTTTCAGTCGGACACCGGTGAGTTGTTAGGCTAGGGAGTCGACCAATTCATCGTGAAGAAGGCTTGTACGTGTTTAACTCTCTGTCCGACAGGCTCACCGCGACATTCAAGAACTTGCGCGGCAAGGGCCGGCTGTCCGAAGCCGATGTGGATGCCACCATCCGCGAGATCCGGCGTGCACTTCTGGACGCCGATGTCGCCCTGCCCGTCGTGCGTGCATTCATCGGACGCATTCGTGAGAGGGCGCTGTCCGAAGAGGTCTCGGGTGCGCTGAATCCCGGCCAGCAGGTCGTCAAGGTCGTCAATGATGAACTGGTCGGCATCCTCGGCGGTGAGACCCGTCGCCTGAACTATGCCAAACGCCCGCCCACGGTCATCATGCTCGCCGGCCTGCAGGGCGCGGGTAAGACCACACTGGCCGGCAAGCTCGCCCATTGGCTGAAGTCCGAAGGCCACCGCCCGATGCTCGTCGCGGCTGACCTGCAGCGTCCGAACGCGGTCAATCAGCTCGAGATCGTCGGAGAGCGTGCAGGCGCGTTCGTCTATGCACCAGAACCCGGTAACGGCGTCGGCGATCCGGTGCAGGTGGCCACCGACTCACTCGAGGTCGCTAAGTCCAAGCTCCACGATGTCGTCATCGTCGACACCGCCGGTCGTCTCGGCATCGATGAGGAGCTCATGCAGCAGGCCGCGGACATTCGCACCGCGGTCGATCCCGACGAGGTTCTCTTCGTCATCGACGCGATGATCGGGCAGGACGCAGTGAAGACCGCCGAGGCGTTCCTCGAAGGCGTTGACTTCACCGGCGTCGTGCTCTCGAAGCTCGACGGTGACTCTCGCGGTGGTGCTGCGCTGTCCGTCGCCGAGGTGACCGGAAAGCCGATCATGTTCGCATCGACCGGTGAGTCGATGAAGGAATTCGAACAGTTCCATCCCGACCGGATGGCCGATCGGATCCTCGACATGGGTGACATCCTCACCCTCATCGAGCAGGCTGAGAAGAACTTCGATGAGAAGGAGACCGCGAAGCTCCAGAAGAAGGTCGAGGCCGGTGAGGACTTCGACCTCAACGACTTCCTGACTCAGATGTCGGGCCTGAAGAAGATGGGCTCGATGAAGAAGATGCTGGGCATGATGCCCGGCATGAGCCAATACAAGGACCAGCTGGAGAACTTCGACGAGCGTGAGGTCGATCGTGTCGAAGCCATTGTGAGATCGATGACTCCGGCAGAGCGGACCAACCCGAAGATCCTCAACGGTTCACGTCGCTCGCGCATAGCCAAGGGCGCCGGCACCACAGTGACCGCGGTCAACCAGCTGATGGAACGATTCACTCAGGCGCAGAAGATGATGCGCGGCATGACTCGTGGCGGTGGTGGCGGTATGCCCGGCGCCGGCGGAGGCGGCGGAATGCCGGGCATGGGCGGAATGCCCGGTATGGGCTCGATGCCCGGCGGCGCCCCGAACCGGAAGAAGAAGGCATCCGGGAAGAAGAAGGGCCGCAAGGGCGGTCAGTCGGGCAACCCGGCAAAACGCGCACAACAGGCTCAGGCACTTGAGGACAAGAAGGCCGGCAAGACGAAGGACCCGGTCGGTTCGGCCTTCGGGGGAGTCGATCTCGACGGCGAAGAAGAGTTCGATATGAAAAATCTGCCGAAGGGCTTCGGCGGGATGTTCCCAGGTGGAAAGTAGTAGGCCTTTCTGGCACAATTGAGTCTTGTACTTTTGCTTCCGACGCGGGCCCTCTCTTCCGCGTTGTGGTGATAGTCCAGGTCACAGACTCCGACAGGTCAACCCCACGATTCTTCTGGAGCCTCTGTGCAACAAAAACACAAAAGGAGACACCACTAAAGTGGCAGTCAAAATTCGCTTGAAGCGCATGGGCAAGATCCGTGCACCGCACTACCGCGTCGTCGTGGCCGATTCGCGCACCCGTCGCGATGGCAAGGCCATCGAACAGATCGGCATCTACCACCCGACCCGCAACCCTTCGGTCATCGAGATCGATTCGGAGCGCGCTCAGCACTGGCTCTCCGTCGGTGCTCAGCCGACCGATCAGGTTCGCGCGATCCTCAAGCTCACCGGTGACTGGCAGAAGCACACCGGCGTCGGCGAAGCAGTGAACACTGTGCAGCCGCAGTCGGAGAAGGAAGCCTACGTGGCTCCCGCTGCCGGATCTGTGATCAAGGAGGCCATCACTCCTAAGGGTTCGGACAAGGCTGCAGCGGCTGAAGAAGCGGCTCCTGCTGCTTCCGAAGAGAGCGCTGAAGCCTGACATGTTGTCTGATTCGCTCGAACATCTGGTCCGCGGCATCGTCGATCATCCCGACGATGTTGCTGTTCGATCCCGCTCGTCACAGCGCGGGACCACGCTCGAGGTTCGGGTTCATCCGGAAGACCTCGGACGTGTCATCGGTCGCGCGGGGAGAACCGCAAAAGCTCTGCGCACCGTGATCAACTCTCTGGCCGGCCGCGAGTCGGTGCGAGTGGACCTCATCGAGGCGTAACACCTTCATCAGAGAAGGGGGATGCGGCGTGTCATCGCTGCGTCCCCCTTCTCTGTATTCACCGGCCCGGTCCGTCATCGAGACTCGTGGGGTACGACCATGAGAGGGCGACTAAACTGTGTGCTGGAAGTGAATGCGGACCCGCACCTTCATCGGCGCCGGTGCCTTCACGAGTACGAGCCCGAGCAGTTTCACGAATACGAGGAGCAGTATGGACACGGTGATCGCCCGGCTGGGCAAACCGCACGGCATCAAAGGGGAATTCACCGTCGAGGTGCGCACCGACCGGCCGGACGAACGGTTCGTGACTGGTCAGACCTACTCCACCGATCCCGACATCGGTGAGCTGACGCTGAAGTCGGCCAGGTGGCACCGGGACCGACTGCTGCTGACCTTCGATGAGGTGCCGGATCGCAACCGGGCCGAAGAGATCCGCAACACTCTCCTCCTCAGCGACCAGGAGGAGGACGAGGGTGAGGACGACGCCTGGTACCTAGAAGACCTCATCGGCCTGCGAGTTCTCGAAGGCGAGGCGCTCGTCGGTGAGATCGTCGACGTCACGAACGGCACCGCCCAGGACCTGCTCCACATGAAGCACGTCGACGGTCACCAGGCGCTCATTCCCTTCGTCGCCGAGATCGTGCCCGAGGTCGACGTCGAGGCCGGATGGGTCAGAGTCACACCCCCGGCCGGTCTCTTCGACGCTCCATGAGCCCAGGCATGAAGATCGACGTCGTCTCCATCTTCCCGGAGTATCTCGTCGGGCTGAAGCTCTCACTCATCGGCAAAGCCGTCGAACGGGGACTGCTCGATTTGAACGTGCACGACCTGCGCCAGTTCACGTTCGACCGTCACAACACGGTCGACGACTCACCATACGGCGGGGGTGCCGGAATGGTGATGAAGGCCGAGCCCTGGGCGCTGGCACTCGAACACATCCTCGGCGAGGGGCCCGGAGGGACGACCGGCGAGGGGCCCGGAGGGACGACCGGCGAGGGGCCCGGAGGGACGACCGGCGAGGCCGAAAAACCGATCCTCATCGTCCCCAGCCCCGCCGGTCCGGTATTCGACCAGAGCATCGCCGAGGACCTCTCTGGCGCCGAACACCTCGTGTTCGCGTGCGGGCGTTATGAAGGCATCGACCAACGCGTCATCGACTGGTCGGCCGAGCGCTTCGATCTGCGCCCCATGAGCATCGGAGACTATGTGCTCAATGGGGGAGAGGTCGCCTCAATGGTGATGATCGAAGCCGTCAGCCGTCTCATCCCCGGGGTCATCGGCAACCCGGAATCGCTGACGGAGGAGAGTCACGAGGACGGGCTCCTCGAATACCCGATCTATACGAAGCCCGCCAGCTGGCGGGACCGCGATGTGCCCGAGATCCTGCTCAGCGGAAACCACGGTGCGATCGCGCGATGGCGCCGGGACCGGAGGCTTGAACGCACCGCCGAGATCAGGCCCGATCTGCTCGCTGAACTCAACGGCCTCGACAAGCATGATCGCGCCGTTCTGGAACGGTTTGAGTCCGATGACGAATCCATGACAGAATAGATCGTCGCGTTTGTTGGCATTCACCTGCTTCAGGGGGATGGGTGCCCAAGACCGTACTCCGGTGTCGATATCGGAGAACGTCGGGGAGCGATCCCGACAGACGATCCAATCACCGGTTCAACCGGTCCGATATGCGTGTCCTCGACCTGAAGCAGGGGACACATGGAGAAACACAATGCAGAAGCTTGATGTTGTTGATGCAGCCTCGTTGAAGACTGACGTTCCTGAGTTCCGCCCGGGTGACACCCTTAACGTTCACGTGCGCGTGATCGAAGGATCCCGTTCGCGTATCCAGGTATTCAAGGGAATCGTCATCCGCCGCCAGGGCGACGGAATCCGCGAGACCTTCACCGCGCGTAAGATCAGCTTCGGCGTCGGTGTCGAGCGTACCTTCCCGGTGCACTCGCCCATCGTCGAGAAGCTCGAAGTCCTCGCCCGCGGTGACGTTCGTCGCGCCAAGCTGTACTACCTGCGCGAACTGCGCGGCAAGAAGGCTCGCATCCGCGAAAAGGCCTGATTCATTGCCTGGCACTGTGGGCAATGATCACGCTGTGCCGCAGAATCACGAAAACGCGACCTTCGGGTCGCGTTTTCTGTACTCGAGCCGCTTGTGGAAGATCGTCGCAGTCATCGCGATCCTCATCATCGTCATCGGCGGATCGGTTCGCGGGTTCATCATCCAACGTTTCACGATCCCCAGCGCATCGATGGAGCCGACCCTCGACGTCGGCGACGACATCACTGTGTGGCGTCCCGACGCGCTGCGGTCAGACATCCGACGCGGAGACATCGTCGTCTTCGACGGGCGCGGCTCCTTCGTCGACGACGCGCTGCCGACCCCGCTGCAGAAGGCAGGGTCCTGGATCGGGCTCGGAAGCCGCGACGTCTACTACGTCAAACGCGTCATCGCCGTCGGCGGAGACACGCTCCGATGCTGCGACGCGCAGGGTCGACTGCTGCTCAACGACGAACCACTCGAAGAAGACTACGCGCCGCACCCGGCCTCGAGCTCCGAGTTCTCGATCGAAGTCCCCGCCGACACGATGTGGGTGATGGGCGACAACCGGAACGACTCCGCAGACTCGCGCGCACTGCTGGGCAAACCCGGTGGCGGATTCATCCCCCTCGACCGCGTCATCGGGCCCGTGATCGGACACGGCTCTTCGGTCGACTGAGCGGATCCATGTGAGTTGATCGCAGCCTGACAGCTGCCGCGGTGAGGTGCTGGTACGCTCATTTCAGTCCCTCTGCGGAACCTGTGGTCCGATGCGAAAGCGAACGAATGTCAGCCGAATCAGAAGCTTCCCCACCTTCAGCCCCGAAGAAACTCCTTCGCGGCCTGCTCGAGACCGCAGCGATCATCCTCGTCGCCATCCTCATCTCCACCGCACTGAAGACCTGGGTCGTCCGCTCGTTCTACATCCCCTCGGGATCGATGATGGACACCCTGCAGATCGACGATCGGGTCCTCGTCAACCAGCTCGCGCCCCGATTCGGACCGGCCGACCGCGGCGACATCATCGTCTTCGACGACCCCGACCATTGGCTGACGCCTGAAGAGGTCTCGGAATATGAGCCCAACCCCATCCTCGAATTCGTCGGATTGGCTCCCGCTGACGGGGGCAACCAATTGATCAAGCGTGTCATCGGCGTCGGAGGAGACACCGTCGAATGCTGCGACGCACAGGGGCGCATCCTCGTCAACGGCGAACCCGTCGATGAGACATACCTCGATCAGGGAACCGCCCCCTCAGACTTGGAGTTCGACGTCACCGTCCCGCAGGGCCACTATTGGGTGATGGGCGATAACCGCAGCAACTCCGCAGACTCCCGCTACCACCTCGACACGCAGCCCTACGTGTCCGAAGACAATGTGGTGGGCACCGTCTTCCTCATCAACTGGCCCTTCAAGCACTTCAACTGGATGTCCACTCCGGAAGCGGTCTTCGCCGACGTTCCCGAACCCGAAGGAATCACCGGCAGCTGATGGCACGGACAGGACTGCACGATCTCAGCCTTGAGCGCACCCTGCTGGCAGAAGGCTATGAATTCGTCATCGGCATCGACGAAGTCGGTCGCGGGGCACTGGCGGGACCGCTCAGCGTGGGCGTTGCCCTCTTCGACCTGACGACCCTGACCGCCGCCGAGGTGCCCGAGGGAATTCATGATTCGAAGCAGTTGAGCGCGCTGTCGCGTCAGTCTGCCACCGACCGTGTGGCTGGATGGGCGCGGGCCACGGCTGTGGGCTCGACGAGCCCGAGCGAGCTCGACGAACTCGGAATGACCATGGCACTGAACCTGGCCGGTCGTCGGGCACTGTGTGACATGCTGTTGCCGCTCGTGGGCTCGACGATCTTTCCCTCATCGACGATGGTGCTCCTCGACGGCAAACATGACTGGCTTTCGGCTCCACTCACGCTCGACTGCCTGGGGATATTCGGGTCCGCTGCAGACCTCGATCTGCCCCAGGTGAGGACCGTGATCAAAGGCGACGGCAGTGTTCCGGTCATCGCCGCGGCGAGTATCGTCGCCAAAGTCCACCGAGACGAGGCGATGATCGCCCTCGCGCAGGGGCACCCCCAGTATGGTTGGGAGTCGAATGTCGGATACGGAACCATCAAACACCGTCAGGGGATCGCCGATTTCGGCCCCAGCATTCACCACCGGAGAAGCTTCCGCCTGCACACGGCCCACGATGCGAAGGAGGGATCGTCATGAGCACTGATGATCTGGACGACTACGAAGCCCAGCTGGAGCTTCAGCTCTACAAGGAGTATCGCGATGTTGTGGGACTCTTCGCCTATGTTGTGGAGACCGAACGGCGCTTCTATCTGGCCAATCACGTCGATCTCAAGGCCCACAACGACGCCGGGGACGTCTATTTCGAACTGACGCTGCGCGATGCCTGGGTGTGGGACAGTTACCGATCAGCGCGTTTCATCAAGACCGTGCATGTGCTCACCTTCAAGGACGTCAACATCGAGGAGATCGCCAAGAGCGATCTGGAGCCACCGACGTCGATCAGGGGCTGACACACGATCAGGGGCTGACGAGAAGGAGTTCCTGACAAGGAGGAACCACTGACACACCGGTCGGCTGTGGACAGGACCCCGACTTGCACGTGATGGGCCTGTGGACGACGACGCGCCGTCCACAGGCCGTTCTTCTGCCCTTGTCACGTCTTCACCGCCGGTGGTGGTCTGTCCCCATGGGACCGACATCTGACAAACGGAGCACAACGACACCGGGAATGCGCCACCGCGCCTTGGGGCAGACGGGGGAGGACCTGGCTGCAGATTTCCTGCAGCGGCAGGGAATGGTCATCATCGAACGCAACTTCAGGTGCCCACGGGGAGAGGTCGACATCATCGCGCGAGACGGTGAAGCCATCGTCTTCGTCGAGGTGAAGACCCGCAGAACTCTCGCGCTCGGGTCTCCGCTCGAGGCCGTGACCGGGGCGAAGCTGAGACGGATCAGAATGCTCTCTGGCATCTGGCTGCGCGGGCAGAGCGAGTTCTATCCCGCTATCCGCATCGATGCTCTGGGCATCGTGATGGAACCCGAACCCGACTACTCATATCGGCGCAACGTGCAGGTCGACTCGTGAGTGAAGAAGCCAAGCTCAACGTGATCGGGCGTTCTTCGGCCGTCGCCCTCTGGGGACTGGCCGGCAAGATCGTGTCCATCGAAGCCTGCGTCAGTGCAGGTCTGCCGGGAATCGACATCGTCGGTCTGCCCGACGCCTCCGTGAGCGAATCCCGGAAACGACTTCGCGCCGCACTTGCGTATCTGGGGATCCCCGTTGCCACGCAGCATCTGACGATCAACCTCACTCCAGGCTCCGTGCCGAAGATCGGCACCGGATTCGACCTCGGAATCGCTGTGGCTGTACTCAAAGCCCAAGGCGTCATCAGCCAGACGGACACAGAAGAGATCATCCACTGCGGTGAGCTCGGCCTCGACGGGCGAATCCGACCGGTCAACGGGGTGCTGCCGAGCCTGCACAGCGGTCTGCAGGCCGGGTTCGAACGGTTCGTCGTACCCGTCGGCAATCGTCAGGAAGCCGACCTGCTCGGCGGCGCCAGAGTCAGAGCCGTCACCTCATTGGCCGAACTGATCAACATCTATGGTGGACAGCTCAACGTCCCGATGCTGCCGCCGGTCGTCGACGCCGGGACTGTCAACGCCGAAACATCCGAACTCCACGACCTCTCCGAAGTCCAAGGGCAGGCCGAAGCACGGTTCGGACTCGAAATCGCAGCGGCCGGAGGACACAACCTGCTGATGCGGGGCACACCGGGAGCCGGGAAGACTCTGCTGGCACAGTGTCTGCCGGGGATACTTCCACCATTGGACGCCCCGCAAGCGGTGGAGGTGGCAGCGGTACGCTCGCTGCGGGGAGAGCTGCGCGGCAGCGAAGGACTCGATCACAGACCGCCGTTCGAGGCGCCCCACCACCGCAGCACCGCCTCGGCGCTGATCGGCGGGCGCCGATCGGGGTCGATCGGGATTCTCAGCCGGGCCCACCGGGGCGTGCTCTTCATGGATGAAGCGCCCGAGTTCTCACGAGACGTTCTCGAAGCACTGCGCCAGCCGATGGAGGCTCGACAGGTCCACATCCACCGGGCATGGGGCTCCATGGTGCTCCCGGCCTCGTTCCAACTGGTGCTGGCGGCGAACCCCTGCCCGTGTGGGGCCGGAATGCGCGGAGCCGAATCCGCCTGCCGCTGCACTCCGATGGACAAACGCCGCTACCGAAATCGGCTGTCCGGCCCGCTCCTGGACCGCGTCGACCTGCAGCTCGAACTGTTCCCCGTCTCTCCGGCTGACATCCGTCTCGGAGGGACACAGGAGGACAGCGCAACGGTCGCCGGACGAGTCAGACATGCACGGCAGAGGCAGGCCGATCGGTACGTCGACTGCGAGTGGACGTTGAACTCGAACGCTCCCGGAGCCTGGCTGCGTGAACACTTCTGCCTGAACCCGAACAGCCTGCGCGACCTGGACCGGGCACTCGACACCGGAAGGATCACCATGCGCGGCTACGACCGAGTGCTCAGAGTGGCAACGACCCTGGCCGACCTCGAGGGGGCAGAGGCTCCGACTCCGGACAGGATCACGACGGCACTCGCCCTGAGGACGCAGGACTCATGAGCGAGGACGCAGAAACCGTGAGTGAGGACGCAGGACTCATGAGCGAGGACGCAGGAACCGTGAGCGAGAACGGCAGCGGTGAGATTCGAGAGGCCGTGGCCGCGCTGTTGAGGATCGCAGAACCCGGCGATGGGCTGCTCGCCGATCTCGTCGCCGAGCTCGGTCCGATCGCAGTGCTCGAACTGATCAGTGCGGTGGCCGCAGGGAAGTCATCGGCAGCCGAGGTCGCCGAAAGCCTGTCGGCGGTCGTGGCGGCAGTCTCCGGCAGCGGGCAGTTCGGCGAGGCATTGGACCGGTGGGCCGTGCGTGGCGAGGATGCGCAGGGACATCGTGATCTCGAGGCCGTGCACAGACTGGGCGGGAGGCTCGTCATCCCCGGCGACGGGGAATGGCCGGCGGCTCTCACGGACCTGGGACCGGCGGCTCCACTGGGGTTGTGGGTCCGAGGCGAGGCGCGGCTCAACGCAGCTCTGCAGTCGGCGGTCGCCATCGTCGGAGCACGTGCGGCCAGCAACTACGGCACCAAATGTGCCTCGGACCTTGCCTGGGATCTGGCCGCGAAGGGACTGACCATCGTCTCCGGCGGAGCCTTCGGCATCGATGCGGCCGCACACCGGGCAGCCATCGCCCGGGAAGGCACCACGATTGCCTTCATGGCCGGGGGAGTCGACCGCTTCTACCCGGCGGCGAACACCGAGCTGTTCCACCAGGTGCTCGAACGTGGTGCGATCGTGTCCGAAACCGCTCCCGGGATGACACCGATGCGCCACCGCTTCCTGCTCCGCAACCGCCTGATCGCCGCCTCGTCCCAAGCCACGGTCATCGTCGAAGCCGGCTGGCGCAGCGGAGCCCTCAATACCGCCCGACACGCACTCGAACTCTCGCGCGAAGTTGCGGCATTCCCCGGATCCGTGTACTCGGCATCGTCGACGGGAACCCACCGACTCATCCGATTGCACGAAGCGGAGCTGGTAACCAGTTGCGAGGACGTCGTCGAACTCATCGGCGGACCGGAACCGACTCTGTTCGACGACGCGAGCCTCCCATCTGAGCACCCCGGCCGTGCAGCTGCCGATCCGATCGATGACCTCGCCGAGCGGGAGAAGATCTGTGTCAACGTCCTCTCGGCGACCAAGGCACTGGATGTCGGGACCGTGGCAGCACGTGCCGGGCTGACGGTGCCGAACACTCTCTCCGCGCTCGCCGTCCTCGAACTCGCCGGCTTGAGCGCCCGCCGTGGATCAGGTTGGGTCAAGCTGCGCCCACAGACATGAGTCGTGGAGATCAGGTCCCCCGTGGGGCACAGTCGATCGCGTAACCTGGGGTTGTGACCCAACCGATGACCATCGCCGAGGTGGTGTCCGGCTATGCCGACCACCTGAGATCCCGCGATGTCTCCGCCCACACCTCGAGGGCCTACATCGCCGATGTCACAGACTTCTTCGACCATGCGGCCCACACGCCGACCGCCCGCTCCGTGCCCCACGCTGCTGAAGCCGGGGTGGGCGACATCGATCTCAACGACCTGCGTGCGTGGCTCATCACGCTCGACGACGCCGGGGCGGCGAAGTCGACGGTGGCCCGCAAGATCGCGGCCGTGAAGTCCTTCTTCGCCTACTGCGTGAACCATCAGGGGCTGACGAACAATCCGGCGGCGCGGCTGCGGACTCCCAAGAAGGACTCTCGCCTTCCCACCGTGCTCAAACCGCAGCAGGCCGCCGCTCTCGTGTCCCCGCAGCGTGCTTCCCACGCTGAGGCCCGCACCAGCGATCCCGTCGAGGCAGCCAAATGGGCCAGGGACGCGGCTATCCTGGAGATGCTCTATGCCACGGCCGTGCGCGTATCGGAGCTGACCGGACTGAATCGCCGCGACGTCGACCACCAGCGTTCGATGATCACCGTCCTGGGCAAGGGCGACAAGGAACGGAGGGTCCCATTCGGGAAGCCCGCCCAGTCGGCACTGCAGCGGTGGCTGAACCTGCGGGAGACGTTCGTGTCGACCACCAGCGGTGATGCACTGTTCCTCGGTGTGAGGGGCGGCCGCATCGGAGCCAGACAGGTGAGGGAACTCGTTCATCGCCACGGCTCCGATGACCCCAGCGCACCTGATATCGGCCCGCACGGACTCCGACACTCGGCCGCTACACACATGCTCGACGGGGGAGCGGATCTGCGACAGATCCAGGAGCTTCTGGGGCATTCGACCATGAGCAGCACACAGGTCTACACTCACGTCTCGATGCAGCGGTTGCAGGAGACCTATCGGCAGGCGCACCCGCGGGCCTGATCGCAGGGGCCCCGATCATGCTGAGCCGACCGTGGTTCTCCCGCAGCGTCCGCTCCGATGTGGCATCGCTCCGATGGCGAATCGCTCCTGTGACGCATTGCTCCTGTGACGCATTGCTCCGGTGGCGAATCGCTCCTGTGACGCATCGGTCCGGTCGTGGCATCACGTTCGGAACTCCCAATGCCACGGCTCGGGCAGTGAACCGGACTGGCGGGCCCAGCCCGGATGGATCCAACCGAACTTCGGTGCATTGGCACGCATCCACTGATGCTGGACACTGCCGAAGGAGTTGATCCCGCCGCCCAGGTCGACGGCCAGTGCCCACCCATGGTTCGAAGTTCCCGGAGTGGCCGCCATACGGCCCTTGCGCTTCTTGAGGATGACCTGGGTGTCGTAGTCGCGGTAGGCATCCGTGACGGAGATCGGAGTCGAGAACCTGGCCTCATAGGCATGGGACATGCGGTCGAACGCCGCCTGAGCATCGCAGCGCAGCATCTGTCCCGGCGCCGAGGTCAGCGAGCACATCGCAGCAGCGGGAATCCGTCCATTGCGATGCCCACCCCAGGCGCCTGCGCCCGAGGTCGTGGAGTCACCGGCATGGTCCTTCGCGGGCTTGCGCGACAGCGGCAAGAGGATCGACTGCTCCTGTCCGAAGAAGCCCGCCGGGTCGAGGTACTTCTTCTCTCCCTCGGACTTCCAGACACCGATGTGCAGGCACGATTCGTCACAGTGGCCGCCCTCGGCGACCGTTCCGATCTTCGCACCGGCGGCGAACTTCTCACCCTTCTTCAACTCCGACTCCGCAGGTTGGAAGGAGACCACGTATCCGGAGTCCGTTTCGATGCTCACGGTTGCAGTGCCGACCACAGAGCCGTGGAAGCGGATGGTGCCTGCGGCTGGGGCACGCAGCGGTTCACCACTGACCGTGAGAACATCGATGCCTCGGTGCCCTTCCAACCATGCCTCCGTGGGCGGATCGAAGGCTTCGACGATCTCCATCGCGGGGACAGGAGTGACCCAGCTGGTCTGTTCGTGGGGATCAGATTCGACAGATGCCGCCGAGAACGGTGCCCCCACCTCGGCGACGGTGAAGGCGAAGACCAGCAGGCTGATGATCGCGATGAGACGTACGCCGCGAGACGCAGACGAACGTTGATTCCAGGTGAGCCGGAAGGTATTCGGAGAATCGGCGAAGAAGTCCATGAGCCCATGCAAGCCGGGTCGCAGCCGAATGTCAGGCACTCGAACTCGGCCTGTGGACGCTACGTTCACATCCACAGGTGAAACGAGCACGAGTCGGGCAGCCATCCACAGGAGATGACGCGCGAGCAGCTGCCCGGGCTGCCTGATCAGACAGCCCGGGCAGCTGTGAGCCTGAGAAGGCTGCAGCAGAACCGACGTTGGTGGACCTGCGCAGCGCCAGGATATCCACACATGAACGGACTCGAGTCGGGGGAGGCCGCCTCTTCCGAGCAGTCGGAACGCTGTCGAGGACTCAGAATGCTTTCGACGGTGTGATGATGCCCATTCGGCAGGTGCCCGATCGATTGGAAAAGGCTTGGGCAACCGGGATAGACTGGCTCCAGCAGAAGCGTGACTTCTGACTACGCGTATTCGATCTCTTCTCCATCCCATGGTGCAAATAGCCCGCAAAGGCGAATTTGTGGGGCGGATGAACCGGATACCAGGAATCAACCGAAAAGGTCACTGTTGCCGACGGCTCACTGCCGGCGGTCAGCACTGACGTAAAAGCGCCTTCGGGCGCGAGAGAAAGGAGGGCGTCGGCATGGCCGTCGTCACCATCCGCCAGCTGCTCGACAGCGGCGTTCACTTTGGACACCAGACCCGTCGTTGGAACCCGAAGATGAAGCGCTTCATCTTCACCGAGCGCAACGGCATCTACATCATCGACCTGCAGAAGTCGCTGGGATACATCGACACTGCATTCGAATTCGTCAAGGAAACCGTCACCCACGGCGGCTCGATTCTCTTCGTCGGCACCAAGAAGCAGGCGCAGGAATCGATCGCCGAACAGGCCAAGCGCGTGGGCCAGCCCTACGTCAACCAGCGTTGGCTCGGCGGTATGCTCACCAACTTCCAGACCATCTCCCTGCGTCTGCGCCGCCTCAAGGAACTCGAAGAGATCGACTTCGACGACGTTGCAGGTTCTTCGCACACCAAGAAGGAACTCCTCATTCTCCGTCGTGAGAAGGACAAGCTGGAGAAGACCCTCGGCGGTATCCGCGACATGCAGCGGACTCCCTCGGCTGTCTGGATCGTTGACACCAAGAAGGAACACTTGGCTGTCGACGAAGCACGCAAGCTGGGCATCCCGGTCATCGCGATCCTCGACACCAACTGCGACCCTGACGACGTCAACTACCCGATCCCGGGCAACGACGACGCCATCCGCTCGGTGTCCCTGCTCACCCGCGTGATCGCCGACGCCGTGGCAGAGGGCCTCATCGCCCGCCACTCCTCGGACGACGACAGCGGAGAGAAGAACGTCTCGGCCGTCGAACCGATGCCCGAGTGGGAACGCGAACTGCTCGAGGGCAACGCTCCCGCCTCTGAGGAAGCTGCCGCTCCGGCTGCCGACGATACCGCTCCGGCCACTGCCGCTGCCGACGCTGCTGACGCTGCCGCCGAGAAGCCGATTGCTGCTGATGCTGCTGCGGATCCGGCTGCTGATGCCGCTGCCGCGGCTGAAGAGGCGACCGACGAGCCCCCAGTCGAGGCTGCCGCTGAGGCCGCTGACAAGGCAACCGAAGCACCCGCCGCTGAAGCCGCTGCAGACTCCACCGAGTCGACCGAGTCCTGATTTTCCATAACTCCACCATCCTGAGGAGAAAGAATGGCAAACTACACTGCCGCTGATATCAAGGCACTGCGCGAGAAGACCGGCGCCGGAATGATGGATGTCAAGAAGGCTCTTGACGAAGCCGACGGCGATCAGGCGAAAGCCATCGAGGTCCTCCGTGTGAAGGGCCTCAAGGGCGCCACCAAGCGTGAAGGTCGCTCCACCTCCGACGGTCTCGTGGCCACCCAGGTCGAGGGCGGCGTCGGAACGATGATCGAGCTCAACTCGGAGACCGACTTCGTTGCGAAGTCCGATCCCTTCGTCGCACTCGCCGACGAAGTTCTGGCGCTGGCCGTGTCCAGCAACGCCGATTCGGCCGAGGCTGTCCTCGAGTCCACGAAGGACGGCAAGCCCGTCTCGGAGTTCATCACCGAAAGTGGTGCGACCCTGGGCGAGAAGGTTGCCCTTCGCCGCGTCGGACGTCTCGAAGGCGCTAGCGTCGAGTCCTACCTGCACCGGACCAACAAGGATCTGCCCCCTCAGGTGGGCGTCCTGCTGGCCTACGAAGGGGACGACTCCTCGGTTGCCCACGATGTCGCCGTGCACATCGCTGCGATGAGCCCGAAGTACTTCTCCCGCGAAGAGGTCCCCGCCGACCTCGTGGAGAACGAACGTCGCATCGCTGAGGACACCGCGAAGAACGAAGGCAAGCCCGAGAAGGCTCTGCCCAAGATCATCGAGGGCCGCGTCAACGGCTTCTTCAAGGAGAACTGCCTCCTGGACCAGGGATTCGCCAAGGATCCCAAGCAGTCCGTGAGCAGCGTTCTCGAGGCTGCCGGCGTCAAGGCCACCGGATTCCTGCGCTTCCGCGTCGGATCCTGAAACATCACTGACCGTTGAGCGAGTCGATCCCCGACCCGCACAGCAGTGGTCTCGCTTGAGAGTGAACTCATAAGCGGCAGACGGGGTCGGACCAATCGGTCCGGCCCCGTTTTCGCTACACTGACACCGACGACTCATCCGGGCTCCTACCTGCCCAGACGGAAGAAGGACTAAATGACATCCACCCCGGTTCACGAATCCAGCTACGCCAGCAGACGCGTGCGTACCCATCGCCGCCGCGTGCTCCTCAAACTCTCCGGTGAGGTGTTCGGCGGAGGCAATATCGGAGTCGATCCCGATGTCGTGGCCGCTGTAGCCAGGGAAGTAGCTCCCACCGTCAACGAGGTGGAAGTCAGCATCGTCGTCGGCGGCGGAAACTTCTTCCGAGGGGCAGAGCTGTCTCAGCGGGGAATGGACCGCACACGCGCCGACTACATGGGCATGCTGGGAACCGTGATGAACTGCCTGGCTCTCCAGGACTTCCTCGAACAGACCGGAGTCGACACCCGGGTGCAGACCGCCATTCCCATGTCCCAGGTCGCCGAGTCCTACATTCCACGCCGAGCCATGCGCCACATGGAGAAGAACAGGGTGGTCATCTTCGGTGCCGGGGCCGGTCTGCCGTACTTCTCCACCGACACCGTCGCCGCGCAGCGCGCCCTGGAAATCCACGCCGATGAGGTCCTCATCGCCAAGAACGGCGTCGACGGCGTCTACACCGCCGACCCGCACATCGACCCGGCTGCGGAGAAGATCGCTGAGATCACCTATCAGGAGGCGCTTCAGAAGGGCCTCAAGGTCGTCGACGCAACCGCATTCTCCCTGTGCATGGACAACAAGCTGCCGATGCACGTCTTCGGCATGCAAGGCGAAGGTAATCTGCGCAAGGCGATCGTCGGCGACAAGATCGGCACCGTAGTCAAATAGGTCCCCGGGCGCACCGCCTCCCGGACAGCCGCGCTCCGGGACAGCCGCACGTCGAAACACCCCTCAAATGAAGTCCAGGACTCTTCCTGGACCAATAGAGTGGGGTATTCGTGACCTATGACCCATAGAATGAACCCAAAGCTCCCATCGACGGAAAGAGTGAGTCGTGATTGAAGAAACACTGGCCGAGGCCAGAGAGAAAATGGACAAGGCCGTGGAGTTCACGCAGGAGGACTTCTCGTCCATCCGCACCGGTCGCGCCAACCCCGCGCTGTTCGCCGCCATCGAGATCGACTACTACGGTGCACCGACGCCTCTGCAGCAGCTGGCTTCGTTCCAAACGCCGGAAGCCCGCACGATCCTCGTGACTCCCTACGACCGTGGAGCACTCGGAGACATCGAGACCGCTCTGCGCAATTCGGACATCGGAGCGAACCCGGCCAACGACGGCAACGTCATCCGCGTCGTACTTCCGGAACTCACCGAGGAGCGTCGCAAGGAATACGTCAAGATCGTCAAGAGCAAGGCCGAAGACGGCAAGGTCTCGATCCGCAACATCCGGCGTCATGCCAAGGAGACCCTGGAACGCATCAAAAAGGACGGCGACGCCGGTGAGGACGAGGTTGCACGCGGAATCTCCGAACTCGACGACCTGACGAAGAGCAAGGTCGACAACGTCGACAAGCTCCTGTCCCAGAAGGAAGCTGAGCTTCTCGAGGTCTGATGATCGCGTTGACCGGGTCAGGCAATCAAGCGTCCGATCCGGCTCCCCTCGGGGGGTCGGATCCGGATCCGCATGCCTCAAGCTCACAGACCCCGTTCCCCAAGCGCAGAGATCTGCGCAACTCCGGTAAGGATTATTCGCCGGAAGATCCGGAGACGAACCCGGTCGCTGAGACCGGGCAGGACGTCCCCGAGGAGGCTCCGAAGGACTACGGCAAGGCCGGACGGAATCTGCCCGCAGCAATCGGCATCGGGCTGCTCATCGGCGGCATCGTCCTGGTCTCCCTCATCGTCTTCCCGATCTCCTTCCTCTTCATCATCCTCATCGCCATCGTCGCTGCGATGTGGGAACTGGCCAATGCCCTGTCCCGTTCGGGATCACTCGTGTCGCGGTTCCCGACCATGGTGTCCGCAGCCTGCATGGTGGTGGCGACATTCGTCGGCGGTCGTGAAGCACTGTGGGTGACCTTTGCCGCAAGCGCCGGCGCCGTCATGCTCTTCACCATGGTCGAGCGACGCAAGAACGCGGTCAAGGACGTCTCGCTGTCCCTGTTCGCGCTGACCTACGTCGGCCTCATGGCCTGCTTCGTCGTGTATCTGCTGACCCAGCCCGACGGCAACCTCTACGTCATCCTCTTCCTCGCCAGCGTCGTCGCCTCGGATACCGGCGGCTACGTCTTCGGCGTCCTCTGGGGCAAGCACCCGATCGCCCCCAGGATCTCCCCGAAGAAGTCCTGGGAGGGCTACATCGGCTCGGTGATCTTCGCCGCCGCGGTCGCGACCGTCCTCGCACTGACTCTCTTCGACGCCCCGTTCTGGACAGGACTGGTCATCGGCGTCGTCATCCCGGCCTTCGCCACCCTCGGCGACTTCAGCGAATCGATGATCAAACGCGATCTCGAACTCAAGGACATGGGGACACTGCTGCCGGGCCACGGCGGCGTCATGGATCGGCTCGATTCGATTCTGCCCACCGCCCCGGTGGCTCTGGTGATGTTCTCGGTCCTGCCCGGCTACCTCTGAGGGCCGCGCCGGTCCGGCTCACACACGCCGTGGCACGGTCGTGGCCGGTCGGGGGAGGGCCGTCACCTGCCGTGGCGGCACACACATCCCACAAGAATGGCTCCCATGAGACAATGGGCGAGTGAGTTCTCAAGCAGGTAACAGGCAGACACGGCCCGTCGTCGAACACGCAGACGGCACGACTTCGAAGACGCCGACGCGCGACGGTCGTCCGCTGCTCAATTTCAAATCACCGCGAGCCAGTCAGCCGAAGCAGCATCTGGCCGATATGACGATGGACGAACGCATCGAAGCGGTCAAGGAGATGGGACTGCCCGCCTTCCGCGCCAAGCAGATCTCGACCCATTACTTCTCGCACTACCAGACCGACGTCGAGTCCATGACGGACCTTCCCAAGGACCTGCGTACCGACCTGCAGGAGCGTTTCTTCCCACACCTCCTGACCGAGGTCCGCCGCCTGCGGACCGAGAACGGCGACACGATCAAATTCCTGTGGCGCCTCTACGACGGTGCGCTCGTCGAATCGGTGCTCATGCGCTACCGCAACCGCGTCACCCTGTGCGTCTCCAGCCAGTGCGGCTGCGGAATGAACTGTCCCTTCTGCGCCACGGGCCAGCAGGGACTGACGCGCAACATGTCCGCGGCCGAGATCGTCGAACAGGTCATCCGCGCCAATCAGGTCATCGCCGACGGCGAGCTTGCCCCGGCGCCCTCCGGGGACATGCCAGCCGAAGGCGAGACCGCGCTGGGCGCAGAAGCCGATGAGGCTCAGGGCGAATCATCTGAGGCCACGGTCGATGAATCGGGAGCGGCCGCCTCGGCGACGGGACCCGAACGCGTCTCCAACATCGTCTTCATGGGGATGGGCGAACCCCTGGCCAACTACAAACGGGTGATGAACGCGGTGCGCCGGTTCGTCGAGCCCGCACCGCAGGGGCTGGGGATGTCAGCCCGCCGAATCACCATCTCCACGGTCGGACTGGTCCCCGGTATCAACAAACTCGCCGCCGAGGACATCCCGGTCACCTTCGCGCTCAGCCTCCACGCACCCGACGATGAGCTGCGCGACGAGATGATCCCGGTCAACACCCGGTGGAAGGCCGATGAGGCCATCGACGCCGCATTCAACTACTACCAGGTGACGGGACGTCGGGTGAGCATCGAATACGCCCTCATCAAAGACATGAACGACCACCCCTGGCGCGCAGAGCTGCTGGCGAAGAAACTCAACGCCCGCGGGCGCGGCTGGGTGCACGTCAATCCGATCCCGCTCAACCCGACCCCCGGCTCCGTCTGGACGGCATCCGAACCGGCGGTGGCGGACGAATTCGTGCGCCGGCTCATCGACCAGGGGATCCCGACGACCATCCGCGATACCCGCGGCTCGGACATCGACGGAGCCTGCGGACAGCTCGCCGCCGCCGACTGAGAAAGCGCGGACACGCATTTTCCGTGTTCGCCATTTATCATGGTGAAAATGACCAATACGGCGATTCGCTTCTGGAGGCAACATGGCGGACACGACTTTCCCCCGAATGTCCGGATGGAAGAACGGCTACGACCCGAAACAGGTCGACAGCTTCTTCAAACGTGCGCGCGAATCCTTCGAACGTCCCACCCCGCAGCCCGGTGACCTCGACTCCCGCGCGGTGCGCACGGTCGGCTTCGACCTGGTGCGCAAGGGCTACCACGTCGCCGTCGTCGATGCCGCCCTCGACCGTCTCGAAGACGCCTTCGCCAAACAGGCGCGTGACCGCCTCATCGCGCAGTCGGGCCAAGACGCCTGGGTATCCGAGCTGACCCGTGTGGCCGCGTCCCTGCGGGGACGCCTGGTGCGCGAACCCGGCGAGCACTTTGACAATCCGGCTCCCGGTGTCATCGGCTACGACATCGACCAGGTCGATGACATGTGCGAGAAGGTCAACGCGTACTTCACTCAGGGCGTGGCGATGAGCGTCGACCAGGTCCGCCGCGTCCTGTTCAAGACGGCCAAGGGCAACAAAGCCTACGACGAGGACCAGGTGGATGCCTTCATCGACCGCGTCGTCGAAGTGATGGCCTCCGTTGACTGATTTCCACTACTTCGAAGCACCCACAGACACCGCGGCCGGAACGCTCAACCCGGTGTACGAGCTGCTCGACTTCCCGATCGTCATGAACGGGGCCGATGACATCGTCCTGACCGGGCCGTCCCCGGACAAACCGATGGTCGATGGCCGCGAAGTCACCGACCCGCGTCTGGTCAAGGCGTTGTCGAAGCCCGTGGAACTCGATCGCGCGGAGGTGCTCGATCGGAGTGCGAAGCTCGGCGGCATCCTCCGTGCCATGGGCATCATCGGCACAGAGAATGAAAGAATCGTCATCGCCGAGGATGTTCCACCGATCGCTCGGGCGCTGAGCATCCTCGGAGCCGTCCGAATCGGTGCCAGTGTCGACGTGCGCTCGGCAGCCGCGTCGTCCGTGTCCTCTGTCTCCTCTGTCTCCGCTGCGGATACGGTGTCGTGTGCTGACGCAACGTTGTCTGCGGATACGGCGTCGTCTGCTGACGCAACGTCGTCTGCTAATACGGCGACCGCTCGGCTCTCGGCGCGCGGGGTAGACGACGCCATCACCTCCGTGCTCGTCCACACGATCGATGCCCCACCAATCAACTCCGGTCGAGCATCGGTCAAGGTCATCCGCTCCAGATTTGAGGGAGTCGGCATCACCGTCGCCGGGGAGACGGCGAACATCGACCAAGCAATGCGAGACTCCCGAGTCGAATCAGCCGCCGTGATCCCACTGGCACCGGACCGGGCGCTGATTGTCACAGACCAGAGAGCCCTCGATGCAGAATCCAGCCTGGAGTGGCTGTCCCAGGAGATACTCCCTGGGGCCTGACGCCTCCGGTCCGGATGAGGCTGAGCAGATGAGCTGCGCCACTGTGGTTGCTCACCTGCGGAACGCGGGGTGCGTCTTCGCCGAGGACGAGGCCCGGATCCTGCTGCAAGCCGCGCAGGAAGCCTCACGCGATCCGGCCGCCCGCGACATGGCCGACCGCCATGATGCAACGAGCAGCCACCCTATCTTGGCGGAGTTCCTGGCCCGCCGCGTCGCCGGAGAACCTCTCGAACAGATCGTCGGGTGGGTCGAATTCGCGGGCCAGCGAATCGCCGTCGCTCCAGGCGTTTTTGTGCCCCGGCAGAGAACTCATCTGCTGGCGGCGCAATCGATCCTGGCTCTGAAGGCGGCCCGTGGCTCGAAAGCTGCACAGCGTGGCGCACAGGCTGCCAGCTGTGGCATGGAGGAAGCCGGAGGCACGGTACGCTTCTTGGAAGCATTCTGTGGTGTGGGAGCCGTAGCCACGACGGTGTCTCGAGCAGACCCAGGAACGCAGATCCACCTCGGCGACCACGATGAAACGGCACTCGACTGCGCGCGGATGAATGTCGGACCCGAGGCCCACCCCCATCTTCTCAACACACTGACGGGTCTGCCGCAGACTCTGGCCGGCGGCTTCGACGTCATCTCCGCAGTTCCGCCCTACGTTCCGGATTCTGCTGCCGAATTCCTGCCTCGTGAGGCGCTTGACCATGAGGCTCCGACTGCTCTGTTCGGGGGAGCTGACGGACTGGACCTGGTCCGCCGCCTCATCGGTGAATCACGGCAGTGGTTGGCGCCCAGCGGGGTGCTGCTCATCGAACTCGGCAGCGAACAGCTGCACAGTGCCGCGGACTTCGCAACGCAGCTGGGCTTCAGCACTGGCAGCACCCTCGGCGATGACGAACAGACAGCGGTGCTCGAACTGCAGCTGCGCGACTGAGCGCACGCGTTCAGCGGGGGCCGTTCAGAGGCAGCCGGCGGCGAATGGCAACAACCGCTAGCCAGACGTGTAGAGGTAGTGCATTTGTGCACTACGCTCACACTTCTTGCTAGCGGTTGTTGGCCTGCCCGTACCTGAGGCCTCCGCAGCGCCGTACCCGACGCCTCCGCAGCGCCGTACCCGACGCCTCCGCAGCGCCGGAGCTTGCCGCGAATCAGTTGGCGAAGGCGTTGATTCCTGTGAGGCTGCGGCCCAGCGTGAGCTGATGGACCTCGTGGGTGCCCTCGTAGGTGAGCACGGTCTCGAGGTTGACGGCATGACGCAGCGGTGGGTATTCGCTGGTGATGCCGGAACCGCCGAACAGTGCGCGCAGGTCACGGCACACGTTCATCGCCGTGTCGACGTTGACCATCTTGCCCAGGCTGATCTGCTCGGGACGCACTCCCTGCTCCGAATCCTTGAGCTTGCCCAGATGAGCGGCGAGCAGAGTGATCTGCGAGTACTGGCCGAAGGCCTTCGCCAGCTTCTGCTGGCTGATCTGGAATGAGGAGAGCGGCCGGTCGAACTGGACACGAGTGCCCGTGTATTCGAGCGCAGACTGGAGAGCGTCGCGTGCGGCGCCCGTGACGCCGAAGACGATTCCGTAGCGGGCTTCGGACAGGCAGGACAGCGGCCCCTTGAGACCTTTTGCCTCAGGCAGCATGGCGTCTTCGGGCAACCGGACGTTGTCGAGGACGATCTCGCCGGTGATCGAGGCGCGCAGGGAGATCTTGCGGTGGATCTCAGGAGTCTGGACGCCCTCGGTGTCACTGGGGACGACGAAACCGCGGACGACTGGCTCACCCTTGGCGTTGGTCTCCTCGGTCTTGGCCCACACGACCATGACGTCGGAGACGGGGGAGTTCGTGATCCACATCTTCGCGCCGTTGAGGATCCAGTCGGACCCGTCCTTCTTCGCCGTCGTCTTCATCCCCGAGGGGTCGGAGCCGACATCCGGTTCGGTCAGACCGAAGCAGCCGATGGCCTTGCCTGCCGCCATCTTCGGCAGCCACTCTTCCTTCTGCGCCTCGGAGCCGAAGTGGTGGATGGCGAACATGGCAAGGGATCCCTGGACCGAGACGAGAGAGCGCAGACCCGAGTCCACGGCTTCGAGTTCACGACAGGCCAGACCATACTGGGTGGCGGTGGACCCGCCGCAGCCGTAGCCGTCGAGGTGCATGCCCAGCAGCCCGAGCTCGCCGAGTCCCTCCGCGAGCTCCCGGGCGGGGATCGTGGCGTCGAGGAAGTAGTCGCCGATCTTGTCTCGGACGTTCTCATCAAGCCATTTCTTCACGATCGACGCGAATTCGAGGTCATCTTCCTCGAAGACCGAATCCAATCCCAGAATGTCGTCGGGGCTCAGCGCTGCACTCATAAAAACCTCTCTCGCCATTGATTCGCATTGCATATCTCACGCCGCCGATGACACCGGTGTCGAGTCATTTCTCAGAGAACTTTGGCATTATCGGTAGGCGTGAGTAAACGTAGAATCATTGTAGTCGGCTCGACCGGTTCGGTCGGCACCCAGGCCCTCGACGTCCTGGCGGAGAACGCAGCAGCCTTCGAGGTCATCGGCCTCGCGGCTGGCACCCAACTCGATGCGTTGGTCGTCCAGGCCCTCGAGTTCTCGGTCCCCGTCATCGGCCTCACCACCCCGCCGGAGGGCGGCGCGCCCGAGATCCG
Source organism: Brevibacterium picturae (assembly GCF_030453725.1). GTDB lineage: Bacteria > Actinomycetota > Actinomycetes > Actinomycetales > Brevibacteriaceae > Brevibacterium > Brevibacterium sandarakinum_A. Next base: position 990 of record NZ_JAKDJU010000009.1, on the reverse strand, counting down.
GCAGCGGCTGGAGCAGGCTGCCGACGAGCGGGGAATCAGCGATCCCGTCCGTGAGATCCACGTGGGTCCCGATGCCGCCGAGGTGGTCGCCGGGCGCTCGTGCGACATCGTCCTCAACGCGGTCACCGGTGCCGCCGGACTCGGCGCAACTCTGGCTGCCCTTGATCGCGGCACCGATGTGGCGTTGGCGAACAAGGAGTCGCTCATCATCGGCGGCTCGATCGTCCTCGACGCCGCAGCCCGCACCGGAGCGGCTCTGATTCCCGTCGACAGTGAGCACTCCGCGATCGCGCAGGCACTGCGTTCGGGCACTCACGGTGAGGTGAGCAAACTCGTCATCACGGCTTCTGGTGGGCCGTTTCGCGGCATGACCCGTGATGCGCTGCGTCGTGTCACCCCGGCTCAGGCGCTGAAACATCCCACCTGGTCGATGGGGTCGATGATCACCATCAACTCGGCGACCCTGGTCAACAAGGGCCTCGAAGTCATCGAGGCCCATCTGCTCTTCGACATCGACTTCGACCACATCGAAGTCGTCGTCCACCCGCAGTCCCAGATCCATTCGATGGTCGAGTTCAGTGACGCCTCGACGATCGCGCAGATCTCCCCGCCGGATATGAAGCTGCCCATCGCCTATGCACTCGGCACTCAGGCCGATGGTCAGACCCAGCGCCTGGCCTCCGGTGCCGTGGCCAACAACTGGGGTCAGCCGATGCATTGGTCGTTCGAACCCGTCAACCACGTTGCCTTCCCCGCACTGGGGCTGGCTGTCGAAGCCGGACGGAGGAGAAAGAGCTTCCCCGCGGTATTCAACGCCGCCAACGAGGTCCTCGTCGAAGCCTTCGTGAATGGGGAGATCCCATTCACCGGCATCGACAAGGGCATCGAACGAGCGCTGCAGGCACACGAGCCCGCCGCCGAACATACGGTCGACACCGTCCTCGCCGCCGATTCCTGGGCACGAGAGTTCGCCCGCCAGGAATTGGCAGC
>NZ_JAKDJU010000295.1 GCF_030453725.1 Brevibacterium picturae | reverse complement strand
CACCCCCTGCAAAGGGGCGTTTCGGCACCGACAGTGCGGGGTGCTCGAAGTTCTGGCCCAGAAAGTTCTGAGCCAGAAAGTACTGACCTAGAAAGTTCTGGGCCAGCACGTCGCCGGCTGAGAATACTCTTCGACCGACGTCACTGATGCGACTTCAGGCCAAGGCGTCGATGACGAAGTCGATGCTTGCCAGCAGCGCTTTGACGTCAGCAGGGTCGACGGAGACGAACGTCGCGATGCGCAGCTGGTTGCGGCCCAGCTTGCGATAGGGCTCGACGTCGACGATGCCGTTGTTGCGCAGCACCGAGGCGACGAGAGCCGCATCGACCGAGTCGTCGAAGTCGATGGTGGTCACGACCGATGAGCGATCCTCAGGGTTTTCGACGAAGGGATGAGCCACCTCGGCGGCATCGGCCCAGTCGTAGACGAAACCGGAAGTCTCACGAGTGCGGGCGGTGGCCCACTCGAGGCCGCCGTTGCCGTTGATCCACTCGATCTGCTCGGCCAGGAGCACCAGGGTCGCGACGGCAGGAGTGTTGTAGGTCTGGTCCTTGCGCGAGTTCTCGATCGCGGTCACGAGATCCAGCGACGTGGGAATCCAGCGTCCGGAGTCCTTGATCTCCTGAGCGCGGGCGATGGCCTTCGATGACATGATCGCCACCCACAGGCCGCCGTCGGAGCCCATGTTCTTCTGCGGTGCGAAGTAGTAGACGTCGGTCTCGGTGATGTCGACGGGCAGACCACCGGCACCGGATGTGGCGTCGATGACGACTAGCGAATCGTCGTCGATGCCCTCGGGACGCGCGATCGTGGTGGCGACACCGGTCGAGGTCTCGTTGTGCGGCCAGGCGTAGACGTCGGCCGCTGCACCATCGGTCCCGGTCGCTTCGGCGAAGGCTGCGGGGGAGGGGATGGCAGACGTGCCGGGCTCGGCCTTGAGGATGAGGGATTCCTGCAGGTGCGGGGCCTCATCGGTGGCCTTGGCGAACTTCTGGCCGAATTCGCCGAAGGTTGTGTGTGCGGCCCGTTCGCGCACGAGTCCGAAGGCGGCGACGTCCCAGAAGGCGGTGGATCCGCCGTTGCCCAGGACAACCTCGTAGCCGGAGGGCAGGTTGAAGAGTTCGGCCAGGCCGGTGCGGATGCGAGCGACCAGGTTCTTCACGGGTGCTTGGCGGTGGCTGGTGCCCAGCACATCGGCGGCGGAGTTCAGCGCCTCGATCTGGGCTTTGCGGATGCGGGCCGGACCGGCTCCGAATCGTCCGTCGGCGGGCAGGAGTTCGTCTGGGATCGTAATATTCGTGGCAGTCACGCTCGACAGTCTACGACGCACCCGCGTGTGCCAGATGACCGGCATCGTCATGTTGAGTCATGTCACGGCCGGATCGAGTCGCGTCGTGCAGCCGACCAGGTCGTGCAGCACGTCGTGGCCACCAATCAGACGATGACGTGTGTCACCGGCTCGCCGTAGAGTGAAGATATGAGTGAGCCAGTCGACCGATTACCGCAGACGCGCAAGTCCTACGAGTCACCGACCTTCGACCATCCCGAGGTCTCGCCGCTCGTGCTGTTTCGACAGTGGTACGACGAGGCGGCCGGCCACGTCCTGGAGCCGAACGCGATGACGGTCTCTACCCTCGACGAATGGGGCCCGTCCTCACGGATCGTTCTGCTCAAGGGCATCGATGAAACCGGGTTCATGTTCTTCACCGACTATGACTCGGCCAAAGGCCGTCAGCTGCGGGCCGATCCTCGCGTGGCCGTGAACTTCCCCTGGCAGGACATGGAACGCCAAGTCAGGATCAGGGGCCTCGCCGAGGAGGTCGCCCCCGAGGAATCCGACGCGTACTTCGCCGTCCGCCCCCGCGGATCGCAGATCGCGGCCAGCGTCTCGAAGCAGTCCCAGCCCGTCAGCGGACGGGAGCAGATGCAGACCGAATACGACGACGCTGTCGCAGAGTACGCGGACACGGACGTGCCTCGGCCCGGTCACTGGGGTGGATTCCGGGTCCGAGTCTTCGAAATCGAGTTCTGGCAGGGACAGAAGAACCGTTTCCATGACCGGTGGGTCTTCCGCCGTGCCGACGGCAGTCACGAACCGGCGGATCTGTCACAGGCTTCCGCCTGGAGCTCTGTTCGTCTCTACCCCTGAGTGCGGGCCTCGAGCGAGACCGATTCTCGTGCGGCGAAGTTCAGGTCAGGAGGGGCTGTGCGGCGGGTGCCTCCCGCGGACGGGCGCGGGCGGGACCCGGTCGCCTCGGCGAAATATTCGTCTGACTTCGCGCGTTGATCGGAGGCAGGGACCAACATGGTCGATGCACCGACCGCGGGGGAATTCGCATGGGAATCCCTCATCGAGAACAGTGCGGGGACAGGGCGGCGGACGTCCAGAGAAT
>NZ_JAKDJU010000294.1 GCF_030453725.1 Brevibacterium picturae | reverse complement strand
CAGCCCGTCGTCGTTCTCGACGCCCCTGACGCACGCGAACTCGCGGAGTTCTACGGTCAACTCCTCGACTGGCAGGTCAGGGTCGATGACGACGGCACCTGGGCAGAGATCACATCCGATTCCTGGCCGCCGATCTGCTTCCAACAGGTCGAGGATTATCATGCACCAAGCTGGCCGAGCCAGGCTCACCCGCAGCAGATGCACCTCGACGTCGTCGTCGATGATCTCGATGTCGCCGAGGCGGCCGTGGTCGAACTCGGTGCAGGAAAGGCGGCAGAACAGCCGGGTGAGACCTTCCGCGTCTTCCTCGACCCGGCAGGTCACCCGTTCTGCCTCGTGCTGAACTGAGGTTCTGACCAACGCCGGCCACTTGGCCAGTTGACCAGCGCCGGTCGCCTGGCCGGTGCAGACGCGGCACTAGAGTGATCACATGCGCGTGATCACCTCATTCGACGACCTCGAACCGGTTCCATGGGCCAATGGTGCGGGGGAGACGACCGAGCTCGTCTCGCTCACCGATTCCCGGGCCCTGACCCCGGGCCGTCTGCGGTGGCGCCTGAGCATCGCGCGCCTGGACCGCCCCGCCGAGTTCTCCCCATTGCCGGGCTTGGCCCGCACATTTCTTCCCATCGGCGCCGAGGTTGTCCTTGAGATTGATGGACAGGTTCAGTCGGTGACGCCGGCAGTGCCAGCGAGATTCCGTGGAGAGCAGAAGGTCTCTCTCGTCGGGTTGGAAGACCCGTGCTTTGCTCTCAACCTCATGGTCGACGTCGATGATGCAGCCGGAGCCGTATCCGAGCGGGAAGCGCTGGAGATGTCGACAGGGTTCACCGGTCGCGGGCTGTTCGCGGTGAACCTGAACTCCATCCCCGGCCATTCTCGCTTCCAGCTGCTTCGACTCGACGAAGCAGAAGTGCTTCCGGACCATTTCGATGCAGCCATTCTGCACTGAGTGAAGCCTGCCTGGTGATGCCTGTCCTGAGTCGCTCCCTGCGGTGCCGGTGAGGTCATGCCGAATCCTCGAGCGGGCCCGGATTTCGTTCCTGAAAAGATGGTGTCAACAGAGTGTTCGCTGCGTCACACGACAGGTCATCATCGCAGGTCAGGTTCGCTAGTGAAGGGTGTGACTCACAGCTTTGTCCCAGGCTGGGCGGGTGCGGGTCAGGATACCCGCACCTCCGCGTCAGATACTGATTCCAGGCAGCGGTCACTGGAGGAACTTTGGCGTCGAATCAGAACGAGACACATGTGGCGAACGAGCAGAATCGCACACAGTCGGGACACGGACGAACAGCATCGGAGCACGAGGCAGCACCACCTCGAAACGGTGAGTTCGAGGCGGTGACGTATCCATCGCAGACTCTTCCACTGATCACCGAAGAACTCGCAGCCGCACATGTGACCACGCCAGTGATGCCGCCCAATCCCATCCGTCGTGACAACGTGCCGGAACCACGCGACACCGTGCCGGAACCAGAGGTGGAGGCGGAGGGCACCGCGAACCACAACCAGCCAACCGCGGTGTCCGCAGCTATGCCAGTCGATGGCGAACCCGGTGAGCGTGGGGAGAAGAATGGCAAGGCCGAGAAGAAGAGCGAGAACAGGGTCTCCGCGACTCAGCTCCTCGCCGGCGCCGCGGCTGCAGCCACCTCATCGGTCATCGGCGGACAACTGGGTGTCGCCGGGACGGTCGTCGGTGCAGGGGTCGCCAGCATCATCACCGGCCTCGCAGTGACTCTTTATACGAGCAGCCTCGACAAGGGCAAAGAGAAGATCAGGGAAGTCGGCACGAAACTCGGCCCGGCCGTCAAAGCGAAGTCACTCGGCGCCACAACGCAGCGATCCACCGCAGGCGGTGAGATTCAGGGAGTTGGAACCTTCGGCCACCTGAGCAGTAGTTCGGCGCCTGGCCAGGCGGCTGATCGCACGAGAACCGACAGTGAAGTGAAGAAGACCTGGTGGCAGAGGCTGCGCCGCAAACGAGTGCTCTACCCGGTGGCCATCGGGGTGGCGACATTCGGAATCGGACTGGGTGCCGTGGTCATGGCCGAATCATTGACCGATGCCGACATCTCACCCGGAACCTCACAGATCTCACGATCCGTGTCCGGAAGTTCCGGGACCGGTGAGGAAGCCGACACGGCACAGGATGGCGGCGCAAACCCCGGTTCCGGTGCAGATCGGCCGGGGACACAGCCCGATCAGAACCCGAATCCGGGAAGCGGAAACGACGGCTCGACGACGAGCCAAGGACAGTCCACCTCGGCGAGCGAAGGAAGCTCCACCACATCTTCGACGGCTGATCAGACAGGGTCTGACCAGGGCACCGATGCCAACTCCTCGACTGCCACCGGCGACGCGAGCACAGGGGGAGGAACCGATTCGAATTCATCCAGCAGTGCCGGAACGGACA
>NZ_JAKDJU010000081.1 GCF_030453725.1 Brevibacterium picturae | reverse complement strand
GGCAGCAGGCACCGTGGACGCAGGCAACCTAAGCGAGGGTATCGCGGTCCCCGTCGGCTGCATCGCCGTTCCCGCCGGCGGTCTCGGTCGCGCCAGCGTCGATGATGCGAAGCGGGCGCAGCCTGGCCCAGACGAGGAAGACGATTGCGGTGACGATGAGACCGATTCCGGTCCAGAGGTTGGCATCGATTCCGCCGGTCCGCTCAGCTTCGTCGGGGGTGTAGTCGACGACGCCGGCGATGGCGAGGATGACTCCGAAGATCCCCAGCAGCACGCCGATGAAATTGCGGATGTCGAAGGCACCTGCGGTCTTGGTCAGTTCGTTCGCTGTGCTCATTGTGCTCACTTGCTCCTTCACCCGAAGGCCACGTTGAGGATGATGACGAGGACCAGCGCGACTCCCGCGACGGGTACCGGCCGTTTCCAGATCGGGGGCTTCGGTTCGTTCAAGTCTTCGAAGTCGGTCTTCGGGGTCTCCGAATAGACGAGTCCTCGCAGTTCGTGGGCGGGTTTCGGCGCGGTCCTGAAGGTGACGATCACCGAGAGGACGATGTCGACGACGAAGGCAGTGCTGGCTGCGAGGAATGCCGCGCCCTGACCGGGCAGGTCGAATACTCCGGTCTCGCTGAGGACGAAGACCGCGACGGCCGAGAGCGTGCCGCCGACCAGGCCGACCCAGCCGGCAGTCGCGCTCATGCGCTTCCAGAACATACCGAGGATGAATGTGGCGAACAGCGGTGCGTTGAAGAAGCCGAACAGCGTCTGCAGATAGTCCATGAGGTTGGCGAAGTTGCCGGCGATGAGGGCGGTGAAGATGGCGACGATGCAGGCGCCGATTGTGGCGTAGCGGCCCACCTTGAGGTAGTAGGCGTCGTCGCGGTCCTTGACCACGTACTGCTGCCACAGGTCGTAGCTGAAGACAGTGTTGAACGCGGAGATGTTGGCAGCCATTCCGGCCATGAACGCGGCGAGCAGACCGGCGATCGCCACGCCGAGGAGGCCGTTGGGCAGAACTTCGCGCATGAGCAGCAGGAGCGCATCGTTATAGGTCACACCGGTTTGGGCCTGTGCGGCCGCCTCGTCGACGGTGGACGCGATCTGCTTGAACTTCGTCAGCTGGGTCACGAGCACTGCCGCGATCATTCCCGGGATGATGACGATGAACGGAATGAGCATCTTCGGGAACGCACCGAGGATCGGAGTCAGCCGCGCGGCATTGATGCTCTTCGAGGCCATGGCACGTTGGACCTCGACGAAGTTCGTCGTCCAATAGCCGAAGGAGAGCACGAAGCCGAGCCCGAAGACGATCCCGACCACGGAGAGCACGGGGTTGGCGAACCCGGAGAGCTGTTCTCCCGGCCAGCTGCTCAGCTGCTCGGCGCCGAGCATGCCGTCATTGCTCACCTTCTCCACGAGGCCGTCCCAACCGCCCACGCGATTGAGACCGATGATCGTCAGCGGCAGCAGGGCCGCGACGATGACGAAGAACTGGAGCACCTCGTTGTAGATGGCAGCGGTCAGCCCGCCAAGGGTGATGTAGGACAGGACGATGGCGGCCGCGACAACCAGGGCGATCCACAGCGGCCACCCGAGGAGGCGATTGACGATCGTGCCGAGGAGGAAGAGGTTGACGCCCGCGATGAGGATCTGTGCGACGGCGAAGGACAGCGCATTGACGAGGTGGGCACCGGTGCCGAAGCGTCTGCGCATGAACTCCGGAACGGATCTGACCTTCGAGCCGTAGTAGAAGGGCATCATGACGACGCCGAGGAAGAGCATCGCCGGGACGGCGCCAATCCAGAAGTAGTGCATCGTCGGCATGCCGTACTGTGCGCCGGTGGCCGACATGCCCATGATCTCCACGGCACCGAGGTTGGCCGAGACGAACGCCAGGGCCGTCACCCATGCCGGAAGGCTGCGCCCGGAGAGGAGGAATTCGATGCTCGAGGACACGCCGCGTTTGGCGAACCAGCCGATACCGAGGACGAACACGAAGTAGATCGCGATCAGCAGGTAGTCGATCCACTGGGCGTCCAGGCGGATGTCTTCCAAGATTCCTCCAACGTCTTCGGTGAATGGCTCCTTGTGATGAAAGCCACCTCAAACGGACACTCTAGAGGACAGCTCCTGTGATCGCTAGTGATCGAACCTGAAAAGTTTTGATTGTTTATGATCGCCCGTGTCGGAGCGGGATTCCGGATCCGCTTCGGCGTGTCAGACGACCTCGACGTCGACTCCGGCCTTGCGCAGGGCGTCGAGTTCACTGCGTTCGCTGCCGGAGTCCGTGATGAGGTGGTCGATCTCCTCGCTGGGGACCGTGAGGACCGAGGAGCGCAGACCGACCTTCGTGTGGTCGACGAGGGCGGTGACCTGCCCGGCTCCGGCGGCCATGGCCCGGTCGGTGTCGGCGACTGGGAATGCGGGGGTGGAGAGGCCGAAATCTCCCGCCAATCCGTTTCCCGAGAGGAAGACGGTGTCCGCGCGCAGGCCGAGGAGCTGCGAGACGGTTCCGCCGCCGACGAAGGCGCGGATCGAATGCCTGAGGATTCCGCCGATGACGATGACTTCGATATCGGGGGAGGAGACCATCGCCTCGGCGACGAGGAGAGAGTTGGTCACGATGCGGATGCCCGAGCGACCGCTGAGCTCCTTGGCCAGCAGCTCGGTCGTGGTGCCGGGGCCCAGCGCCACGACGTCGCCGCTGCCCACGTGCTTGGCCGCGGCACGCGCGATCGCAGACTTCTCTGCCAGGGCCTGCTCGAGCTTCTCCGCGTAGGTCGATTCGCGGGCGCTGGAGAAGGGGACCGCCCCTCCATGGGTGCGGGTCAGGCGGCCCTCCTCGGCCAGCTGATCGAGATCGCGACGAATCGTCACCGCCGAGGTCTCGAGCCGCTCGGAGAGGGCCGAGATGGAGACTGCACCGTCTCGTTCGATCGTCTCGATGATCACATTGCGGCGTTGGGCGGCGATCATGGCGTCGTCCTCAGCCCCTGATGAGAGCTTCGCTCAAGGTCCGGGCCGCTTCGGTGATGGACTTCGCGTGCAGGCGCCCGGGCTGACGTGTCAGACGGTCCACGGGCCCGGAGATCGACACGGCGGCCACGACGCGATTGCTCGGTCCGCGGACGGGGGCTGAGACGGAGGCGACGCCTCGTTCACGTTCGGCGATCGACTGGGCCCAGCCTCGGCGACGGACACCGGAGAGCATGGTCGCGGAGAAGCGGGCGCCGCGCAGCCCCGTGTGCAGGCGGTCGGGCTCCTCCCATGCCAGGAGGACCTGGGCCGCGGATCCGGCGCGCATGCTCAGTGTGGCTCCGATCGGCACCGAATCGCGCAGGCCGACGGGACGTTCGGCGGCGGCCACGCACAGGCGCAGGTCGCCCTGGCGGCGGAAGAGCTGAGCGGATTCGCCGGTCTGATCGCGCAGTTGGCCGAGGACGGGCCCGGCAGCGGCGAGCAGACGGTCCTCGCCGGCGGCCGAGGAGAGTTCGGCCAGGCGGGGGCCGAGGACGAAGCGACCCTGCAGATCACGGCCGACGATGCGATGGAATTCGAGCGCAACGGCCAGGCGGTGGGCCGTGGGCCGGGCCAGTCCGGTCAGTGAGACCAGCTCGGCCAGTGATGCGGGTCCGGCCTCAAGGGCGGAAAGAACCATTGCGGCCTTGTCGATGACGCCGACGCCGCTACCATTGCTTGTCATAGACACCATTGTGCGCGTCTCAGTGGGCGAGATGCAAGTTCGCAATGCGATACGGGGGAGTAAGTTCCCCCCTACGCACTCGTTGAGCGCACATACTCGTCGAGCGCACATTGGGCACTCGCCGAATGACCATATCGAGTCTCACACAAGCCCGGACACGGGCCGTCACAGCAGTAAGCACGTACAGGCAATCCCTGTACCAGCGGGAGGAACCATGCCACGCACTTTGGCCGAGAAGGTCTGGGCCGATCACGTCGTATCCCTGGGCGAAGACGGTGCGCCCGACCTCATCTACATCGACCTCCACCTCGTCCACGAGGTCACCAGCCCGCAGGCATTCGACGGTCTCCGACTCGCCGGGCGCCCTGTGCGCCGCCCTGACCTGACGATCGCCACGGAGGACCACAACACTCCGACCTGGGACATCGACAAGCCCATCGCCGAGCCCACCTCGGCCAAGCAGATCGAGACGCTGCGGAAGAACACCGAGGAATTCGGGGTCCGACTGCACAGCCTCGGCGATGCCGACCAGGGAATCGTCCATGTCGTGGGCCCCCAGCTGGGCCTGACCCAGCCGGGCACCACCGTCGTCTGCGGCGACTCACACACCTCCACGCACGGTGCCTTCGGTGCGCTGGCGCTGGGCATCGGCACCTCCGAGGTCGAGCACGTGCTCGCGACCCAGACGCTGAGCCTCAAGGCGTTCAAGACGATGTCGATCACCGTCGACGGCGAACTGCCCGAAGGCTCGAGCGCGAAGGACATCATCCTCGCCATCATCGCGAAGATCGGCACCGGCGGCGGTCAGGGCTACGTGCTCGAATACCGCGGCTCGGCGATCCGGGCCCTGTCGATGGAAGCGCGCATGACCATCTGCAACATGTCGATCGAGGCCGGCGCCCGCGCCGGCATGGTCGCCCCTGACGAAACCACCTTCGAGTATGTCAAGGGCCGTCCGCACGCTCCCGAGGGCGAGGACTGGGACGCCGCGGTCGAGTACTGGAAGAGCCTGTACTCCGACGAGGGCGCCACGTTCGACCATGAGGTCGTCCTCGAAGCCAAGGACATCGAACCGTTCGTCACCTGGGGAACCAACCCCGGCCAGGGCCTGCCGCTGTCGGCGGCGGTGCCGTCCCCCGACGACTTCGCCGACGAGAACGACAAGGCATCGGCCGCCAACGCTCTGGCCTACATGGGCCTCACCCCCGGTACGCCGCTGCGCGAGATCGAAGTGGACACCGTGTTCCTCGGCTCGTGCACGAACTCACGCATCGAGGACCTGCGCGCCGCCGCCGAGGTGGTCCGTGGCCGGAAGAAGGCCGACAACGTCCGCTTCATGGTCGTTCCCGGATCGGCCAAGGTCCGCCTGCAGGCCGAGGACGAGGGCCTGGACACCATCTTCAAGGACTTCGGAGGAGAATGGCGCTTCGCCGGCTGCTCGATGTGCCTGGGCATGAACCCGGACCAGCTGGCCGACGGGGAACGCTGCGCCTCGACCTCGAACCGCAACTTCGAAGGCCGCCAGGGCAAGGGCGGACGCACCCACCTCGTGTCCCCGCTCGTGGCCGCTGCCACCGCCGTACGCGGGACGCTGTCCTCACCCGGTGACGTCACGGACCTGCCCCGCGACGCCGAACCGGTGGCGTGGACCGACGAGAAGCCCACCTTGACACTGACACCGACCCCCACCTCGGCGAACGCTTAAGGACAGACGACTGATGGAAGCTTTCAGCACACATACCGGCATCGGCGTTCCGCTGCGTCGAGCCAACATCGACACCGACCAGATCATCCCTGCGAAGTTCCTCAAGCGGGTCACCCGCACCGGATTCGAAGATGCGCTGTTCTCCCGGTGGCGGTCCGCCGACGACTTCGTCCTCAACGACCCCGACTTCGCGGCCGGCTCCGTCCTCGTGGCCGGTCCCGACTTCGGCACCGGCTCATCTCGCGAACACGCGGTGTGGGCGCTGAAGGACTACGGTTTCCGCGTCGTCCTCTCCTCCCGCTTCGGCGACATCTTCCGCGGCAACTCCGGCAAGGAGGGTCTGCTGGCCGCGCAGCTCGAGCAGGACGACATCGAACTGATCTGGAAGATCCTGGAGAACCACCCGGGCACGTCGATCAGCGTCGACCTGGCTGAGAAGACCGTGACCTGCGATTCGGTCACCGTGTCCTTCCAGATCGATGACTACACTCGCTGGCGTCTGCTGGAGGGCCATGACGACATCAGCCTGACGCTGGCGAAGGAAGCCGAGATCTCCGACTTCGAATCCAAGCGTGCCACGTTCAAACCCAAGACCCTGCCGGCGAAGGTCTGAACCGTCCCGGGCACAGGTCTGAGAACCTTCCCATCAGGGACCTACGGGGCGTCTGCGCTAGTCTTGGACGAGTCCGGACTAGTCTGGGACACGTCCGGATCCCACCGGGTGCAAGTGTGACGCAGGGAGGAACATGCTCGAAGTTCGCGGCGGTAATCCGCTAGGTGGAACCGTCCAAGTCAGAGGCGCCAAGAACCTGGTGCCAAAGGCCATGGTCGCCTCATTGCTGGGGGAGACACCCTCCATCCTGCGGGGGGTGCCCCAGATCAGGGACGTCGAGATCGTCACCGGTCTGCTCGAACTCCACGGTGTTCGGGTCACATCCGGCCCCGACAGCCAGCTGCCCGACGGTGAACTTCACCTCGACCCCTCCGACATGGCACAGGGGTCGATCGTCGACATCGACGCGCACGCCGGATCCTCGCGGATCCCGATCCTCTTCTGTGGGCCGCTCCTGCACAGGCTGGGCCAAGCGTTCATTCCGGATCTGGGCGGCTGTCACATCGGCGACCGTCCCATCAACTTCCACCTCGACGTGCTGCGGCAGTTCGGCGCCGAGGTCGACAAAACCTCCGGCGGCATCATGCTCACCACCCGGGGACGCCTCCAGGGAACGAAGGTGGAGCTGCCCTTCCCCTCCGTCGGCGCAACAGAGCAGGTGCTGCTGACGGCGGTCCGCGCCGAAGGCGTGACGGAACTGCGCAATGCGGCCATCGAACCCGAGATCATGGACCTCATCGCCCTGTTGCAGAAGATGGGCGCCATCATCACCGTCGACACTGATCGCGTGGTGCGCATCGAAGGTGTGCAGTCCCTGCGCGGCTTCATCCACCGTGCCCTGCCCGACCGCAACGAGACCGCCTCCTGGGCCTCGGCCGCGCTGGCCACCGGCGGAGACATCTTCGTTGAAGGCGCCTCCCAGCCTGAACTCATCACCTTCCTCAACGTCTTCCGTCGCATCGGCGGCGAGTTCGAGGTCGAAGAGACCGGCATCCGCTTCCGCCACCCCGGCGGCAAACTCACCTCCTTCGCACTGGAGACCGATGTGCACCCGGGCTTCATGACCGACTGGCAGCAGCCGCTCGTCGTCGCCATGACCCAGGCCGAAGGCCTGTCGATCATCCACGAAACCGTGTATGAGAACCGCTTCGGCTTCACCCAGGCGCTGCGCGAGATGGGTGCCCAGATCCAGCTCTACCGCGAATGTCTCGGCGGCACTCCCTGCCGTTTCGGACGCCGCAACTACCGGCACTCGGCCGTGGTCTCCGGGCCCACCGAACTCACGGGAACACGCATCGACGTGCCCGATCTGCGCGGCGGGTTCAGCCACCTCATCGCTGCTCTGGCCGCGCGCGGCACCAGCGAGGTCCATGGCATCGAACTCATCAACCGCGGATACGAGAACTTCCTCGACAAGCTCATCGGCCTCGGTGCCGAGGTCGCCGCATGAGCGACGAAGACGTGCTGGTCTCCTTCGAACCCTCCGCGGTGAAGTCCCAGCGCAGAGTCGCATTCGTCGTGGCCTCGACCGCCTACGGACTCTACCGGCTGACCTCGAAGATCAAGGTCGACAACGCCGAGATCCTGCCCCCACGGACGCCGCGGATGCAGGGAGCCCCGGCGACGCAGGGCTCCGGTGCCATCATCGCCGCCTACCATGCCAGCCACCTCGACCCGATCCTCGTCGGACTCGCATTGTGGCGCAATGGGCATCTGCCGCACTTCCTGGCCAAATCGAGCCTGTTCTCGGGTGTCCTGGGTGCTGTCCTGCGCGGACTGGGCCAGATCCCGGTTCTGCGGTCCTCAACGCAGGCCGGCGATTCCCTCGAATATGCGAAGGAAGCCCTGGTCAAGGGCGAATGCGTCGTCATCTACCCGGAGGGGACGCTGACGAAGGACACCGAACTGTGGCCCCAACACTTCAAATCCGGCACCGCCAGACTCGCCCTCGAGACCGGTGCCCCGATCATTCCCGTCGCGCACTGGGGCCTCCAGGAGATCTTTCCCCAGGGGGCGAAGGTGCCCAAGTTCCGACCTCTGCGACACACGTCCGTGGTCCGATTCGGTGACCCCATCGACTACCTGGATCTGTGGCCGCACCGCGAGGAGAAGAGGTCCAAGACGGTGCTCACACACCGTCTGACGAACACCATTGCAACCATGGTCGGCGAGCTCTCGCGCCGGGAGCTGCCGGAGAGATTCCACACCGAGGAGGCAGGAGAATGAGCGTCGAGAAGACCGCAGTGCTGGGCGCTGGCTCGTGGGGGACGACCTATGCCGCCGTCGTCGCCGACGCCGGATTCCCCGTCACCCTCTGGGCCCGCCGGTCCGAGGTCGCAGACGAGATCACCACCTCACACACGAATGAACGGTACTTGGGCGACCGGGTCCTGCCCGAACTGCTCACTGCCACCGATGATGACATCGCTGCCGTCACCGACGCAGAAGTCATCATCCTCGCCGTTCCCGCACAGTCGCTGCGGGAGAACCTCGGCCGGTGGAAGCCGCACCTGCGTCCGGGAGTGAAGCTCGTGAGCCTGATGAAAGGCATCGAGGTCGACACGGGCAAGCGCATGTCCGAGGTCATCGCCGAGGTCGCCGAGGTGGACCCGGCCCAGATCGCGGTCGTCTCCGGCCCGAACCTGGCCCGTGAGATCGCCGATCAGCAGCCCACCGCCACCGTCGTGGCCTCGGAGAGCATCGACACCGCCGAGGTGATCGCCGAGATCAGCGCGAACGGGTACTTCCGGCCCTATACGAACACCGACGTCGTCGGCGTCGAAATGGGCGGTGCCGTCAAGAACGTCATCGCCCTGGCGGTCGGCATCGCCGATGGACAGAAGCTCGGTGACAACTCCAAGGCCTCGATCATCACCCGTGGGCTGGCAGAAACGTCCCGCCTGGGCGCTGCCATGGGTGCGCAGCCGCACACTCTGTCCGGGTTGGCCGGACTCGGCGACCTCGTGGCCACCTGTGCCTCGCCGCTGTCGCGGAATCGGACATTCGGGCGCCACCTCGGCGAGGGAATGAGCCTCGAGGACGTCATCGCCCACACCTCGCAGACCGCAGAGGGAGTGAAGTCGGCTGCCGCCATCCTCGCACTGGGCCGACGGTACGAGGTTGACCTGCCGATCACGGAGGCAGTCTGCGCAGTCCTCGGCGGGCGACTCAGGGTTGACGAACTCGCCGGTTTGCTGTTGTCTCGGAAGCGTAAGCACGAGGGACCGCAGGCCTGAGACCCTCGCACCAGATCGCACCATTTCACACGACAAGGAGCAGACATGAGCGCAAACTCACCGTTCTACAACCTTTCCGAAGTTCCGACATTCACTCTCACCAGCACGGATATCGAGAACGGGGGCGAACTGAGCGGACCGCAGCTCTCGGGTGCGATGGGCGTAGACGGCGGCCAGGACGTCTCCCCGCAGCTGTCCTGGTCGGGATTCCCCGAAGAGACCAAGGCCTTCGCCGTGACCTGCTACGACCCGGACGCACCCACCGGCTCCGGTTTCTGGCACTGGGTCGTGACCGACCTCGACGCGTCGACGACCAGCCTGCCCACGAACGCCGGCGATCCTTCGGCAGATCTGCTGCCTGCCGGGACCGTGACGCTGCGCAATGACGCGGGCGAACCGCGCTTCGTGGGCGCCGCTCCACCACAGGGCCACGGCCCGCACCGCTACTTCTTCATCGTCACGGCGCTGGCGGAGCCTCTGGGGCTCGACGAATCCGCGTCACCGGCCTTCGCCGGGTTCAACATGTTCTTCAAGGGCATCGCGCGTGCATGGCTCGAATGCACCTTCGAGCTCAAGTGAGCTAGAGTTTTCCAGTCCGTACAAACGGTCACGTGCCAACGACCAAGGATTTCTATGCCTGAATCTGATCACCGGCCACTCGTCGCCGTCCTCTTCGGCGGACGATCGAGCGAACACGCCGTCAGCTGCGTCACTGCTGCCGGGGTCATTCAGGCCATCGACGACGATGCCTATCGTGTGCTGCCGATCGGCATCACGAAGTCCGGCGTGTGGCGCATCGTCGAGGACTGGTCAACGATGGCCTTCGACCCGGCGAATATGCCCGAGGTCATCGACAACGGAACCGAAGTCATCCCGCCGATCTCCGCCCAGGGCCTGCCCCTGCTGCACCGGGACGCCGAGGGCCTCTACAGCGAACTCGGGTCCGTCGATGTGTTCTTCCCGCTCCTGCACGGCCAGTACGGGGAGGACGGAACCCTTCAGGGCCTGTTCGAACTCAGCGACACCGCCTTCGTCGGCTCCGGGGTCTTCGCCTCGGCGGCGAGCATGGACAAGCACTACACGAAGTCCCTGATGGCCCATGCCGGGATCCCGACGTGCCCGTGGGAGCTCGTGACCGAAACCATGTGGGAATCAGAGCAGGCTGACGCGCAGGCTCGGATCACCAAACTTGGTCTGCCCGTGTTCGTCAAGCCCGCCCGCGCAGGATCGTCCATGGGAGTCAGCCGGGTCGACTCCGCCGAGGGTCTGGATCAGGCGCTGCGCTCTGCCTTCGAGCATGACTCCAAGGTCATCGTCGAACCACAGGTCGTCGGCCGTGAGATCGAGTGCGCGGTGCTCGGCTCGGTTCATGACCGTGAGGTCCGGGTCTCCTACCCCGGCGAGATCGAAGTCTCAGGCGAGCACTCGTTCTACGACTTCGAAGCCAAGTACCTCGACCTCGCCGATGCGCAGCTGACCTGCCCGGCGCGCGTCGACGAGAAGACGACGGCACGGATCCAGGAGCTCTCGGCCCAGGTGTTCCGGCTCTTCGACTGCACGGGACTCTCCCGTGTCGATACGTTCGTCACTGACTCCGGTGAGGTCCTCATCAACGAGATCAACACGCTTCCAGGGTTCACCCCCACCTCGGCGTATCCATTCATGTGGTCGAACTCGGGCATCGAGTACCCGGCGCTCATCTCCGAGCTGATCACCATCGCCTTGGTCGACCACGCCCGCACCCACTGACGCGGGCCCGGCTCGGGGCAGTCACTGAGCACTCCCGCAACCACTGAGTACGGCCCGCGACCACTGGGCACCTCCACCCTCACGGAGCACGCCGTGGTAGGGGCTCTCATTGCAAAGATCAGCGAGCGGCTCCCTTAACATCGAGCGGTCACGTTATAGCCTCGCCCTTCGACGATAAGTGGGCCTGTCGACGATAGACATGGGGTCTGCTCGAGAGATGTTGCTGCATGGCGAGCCTCTGACCTTCAGTGGAAATCAGCGATTGCTGCCTTGATCCTTGCGAACTCATTCACGCGGAAGAGGTCTGCCCAGACGAGGTTGAAGACGCGGTAGCCGGCGTTGAGCAGCTTCATGTGCCGTTCGTGGTTCTCAGAACTCGCCCGATCCGGGCCTGCTTCATTGAGATAGTACTTCCCCACGCCATGGAACTCGACGATCAGAGGATGCTTGTCATGTCGGAAGTCATTGCGAGCGATCCACATGCCGGAGTCGTCGTAGGTATTCACCTGGGGAATCATCCCGATAATGTTGAACCGAAAGAATTTCACTGCGCACAGCGCCTCACCCGGTGATTCGTGATTCGGGCTGGCTAGGTCGAGGGCCAAGACTGCTTGTCTGCAACCGCGTGTACCGGGCACGACACTGTCGCGGAGTCTCTCAGGTGACGTGAGCTCGCGGCGCAGTGCTTCGGAGATGAAGGGTACCGACACCTCGAGCGGATAGTCGGTGGCAAGGTCGAGGAGGGTCCTGGCGACGGTTGTCACCGGCAGATCGCCGATGTTCTCCCGTTCCTCGGATTTCAACGCACGGTCACGGGTCCGCAGAGTCTTCTTCGCTCGGTGAAATCCGGGGCGAACGACCTCGGCGGACTCAGTTGCCGGGAAAGGCGGGTCCAGGCCGTGGACCAATGCAGCGGACACGTGTGAGAAGACCGCTCCCGATGGAAGTTCGTCGGCATAGGAGCGAATGAGCACCTTGAGCCATTCCGAGTTGTCTCGAATGTCTCCATAATGTCGCGGGTACTCGGTGACAGTGGTTTTGTGCAGAAGGTGGAGCGGCTCATGGTCAGCCGCGGTGCACGGACAATACAGAACGAAGTGCCCGCGCCGAATCCTGCGCAGACAACAGCTCAGCGCACCTCGAATGCCCATCTCCGTGAACCCGAGGTCATGGAGTTCCTTGGAGGTGAAGACCGAGACCATAGTGCCATTATGACCATTAAACTACTGAGTACGCAATAGTTCGCTATCAAACACTATCAAATTACGTTCGGTGGTCCGAGGAGACAGCTCACTCGTTGCTGTCGGCAGTGTCGAGGTTGGAGGGGCACCGATGCTGCAGGCGGCTCAGTCGCGAGGGCTACTTGTCATCGAGCGGTTAGGGTATAACGTCGCCTGTCGAGGCCAAGTGGTCCGCTCGGTGCAGTGTTGCAGAGCAATGTGGGGCAGTTCAGAGTTTGGGACTGCTCGAAGGAGTCGCAGCCCTGCGCCGATCAGTGGCGGGTCAGCCGTCGAGGTCCTCGGCTCCCACGCACTCGGCCTCGGGCTTGATGGAGGCGGCGAGGGCCGGTGAGATGGCCGCGAGCACATTGTTGCCCGATTCGGCCTTGCGGTTGACGAGGACTTCGACGGCGGGAGTGCGTCCGTAGCTGGTGAACACCCAGGTGTCGTTCTCGTCGGAGGGCTGCGAGATCCAATCGACACCGCTCACACTCACGCACCGATCGGTGGTGGGTCCCGGTGGGGTGACGCCGCAGCGGGCGACCGCGATGTTCGGATCTCCCCACGCCTTCGTGCCCTGCGACGATGTCGTGCGTTCCTCCTCGCCCGAGATCTCAGCGGGCAGTTGGAGCATGATGTCGGCGCATTTGGGATTCTGTGCGTCCTCTGCCGGCTCGACGACGACCGTTCGCTCACACCCTGCCAGGCCCACACCGGCCAGCACAGTGGCGATGGCAGCAAGCGCGAAGGTGCGCGACTTCCGAGCCGACGTGCGAGGGGACGTCCGAGCCGACGTGCGAGGGGACGTGGCAGGAGACGTGCGAGTCGACGGGCGGAGGCGGCGGGATCTCATACAACTACCGTATCTCCCGATAACCTTGAGCCATGACCCGACTGTCCGAACTTGGCGAATCACACGTGCTCGAACGCATCCTCTCTCACAACCGCAGCGGTTCGCAGGTGATCATCGGCCCCGGCGATGATGCCGCAGTGACCGCGGTGGAGGGCAATCTGGTGTCGACGGCGGACATGCTCGTGGAGAACGAGGACTTCACTCGCTCCTGGCTCGACTGGAGGCGGTTGGGGATCAAGGCCGCAGCGCAGAACCTCTCCGACGTGTGCGTCATGGGTGCCCAGCCGCACGGGCTGCTGGTGTCACTGGCCGTGCCGAACTCGACCGAGA
This sequence comes from Brevibacterium picturae, assembly GCF_030453725.1. Taxonomy (GTDB): domain Bacteria; phylum Actinomycetota; class Actinomycetes; order Actinomycetales; family Brevibacteriaceae; genus Brevibacterium; species Brevibacterium sandarakinum_A. Next base: position 376 of record NZ_JAKDJU010000081.1, on the reverse strand, counting down.
TCGAGGACCTCGAGGCTCTCTTCGCCGGGATCGTCGCTGAGGCGGGCCGTGCCGGTGACGAACTCGGGTGCGAGATCCCCATCATCGGGGGAGACCTTTCGTCATCGGGCCTCATCGTCATCGCGATCACGGCCCTGGGCACTGTCGGTGGCCCCGGGGCCGCGTCTGCAGGAAACGGTGCAGTTATCACTCGCGCGGGGGCGAAGCCGGGCGACTCGATCTACCTGGCCGGAACCATCGGTCGCGCGGCCGCCGGTTTGGATCTCCTCTTCGCCGGTGGCGACGGCGAGAACGGGAACGACCCCGATGACCTTGAGGCCAGCACAGACCTCCTTGAGGCCAGCACAGACCTGCCTGAGGTCAGCGCAGACCTGCC
>NZ_JAKDJU010000293.1 GCF_030453725.1 Brevibacterium picturae | reverse complement strand
TGCACGGTCTTGCCGTTGAGCACGCTGTCGGGCCGGGCCAGGTACACGTACTCGAACACGCAGCGGGCCTGGTCCTGTTCGGCGAATCGGAAGGAGCGCAGACCGTCTTCGTCGATGGCGATGAGTTCGCCCGGTTCGACATCGCGGACGAAAGAGGCACCGACGATGTCGAGGGCGGCGGTTTCGGAGGCAACGACCCAGCCGTTCTCCATGCGCCCCAGCGACAGCGGCCGCACACCGTGACGATCACGTGCTGCGTAGAGGGTGTTCTCGTCCATGAAGGCCAGCGAGAACGCACCTTCGACCTTCGGCAGGAGGTTGAGAGCAGCCTCGGTGAGGTTCTCGCCCTCCTCGGTGGCGAAGAGCTCGGTGACCAGGGAGGTGTCGTTGGAGGAATCGCGGAAGGGCCGGGTCCGGCTGTCTTTCTTCGTCGCGTCCTTGACGACCTTGTTCGCGTCATCGCGGCGGCCGTCGGCCAGGGCCTCGAGCTCGTCGAAGTTCGTCAGATTGCCGTTGTGCGCCAGCGCCACGGTTCCGAACGGCGTGGGGCCCAACGTGGGCTGCGCGTTCTCGAACGAAGGTGATCCCGTCGTCGAATAGCGCGTGTGCCCGAGCGCGATGTGGCCCTGCAGAAGTTCGAGATCGCGTTCATGGAAGACCTGTGAGACCAGGCCCATGTCGCGGTAGATCAGGATCTGTCTGCCGTTGCTGGCCGCGATGCCCGCGGATTCCTGTCCACGATGCTGCAGAGCGTAGAGCCCGAAATAAGTGAGTTTGGCGATTTCCTCGCCTGGTGCCCAGACTCCGAATACTCCGCAAGCATCCTGAGGTCCGCGGTCCAGGGGGTCGATTTCGTGCGTTAGTTGCCCGTCTCCTCTTGCCACGTGAAAGATTGTCTCACATCAGCCAGATCCACTTCACAGGAGGTTCAGACTCCGGTACTCGAGGATCCGTTCCGGGGCTCGTCATCGGCACTGCCGTCCGCCTCGGCGACGGTGTCAGGTGGTGTGTCTGAGCCCGCATCGGGATCTTCGCCATTGGCTTCGGCGATCCGACGACGTGCGATCTCCTTCGGATCATCGACCATGTCGATCTCCGCGTCGACCCGGTACTTGTGAGACTTCCTCCGGCCCGTCCAGTCGAGGATCAGTGCCACGACTCCGCCGAGGAACAGCCCGCCCACGGCGAGGACGAGGAGCAGAAGTCCCGCCCCCTTGGCCACGGTGTAGCCGGTGGGCATCGCTTCGGGATCAACGAACAGCGTGAGCGCACCCGCGACGAGGACACCCAGGATCGCACCGATACCCATGAACACCGAGTACTTGGGGCTGCGACGAACTGCGACGTCGATCTGGTCCTTCATGATCTCCTCGGGTATCGGGTTCGGCGGCGGGTCAGTGGTGCCCGCGTTTCGAGTCGCGGACAGTCTAGTCGACAACTCCTGGACGGGCTCCCAGGCAGTTATCCGGCCGATCCCATAAGCTGGGGTCAGGCACGGAAGGACTTCTCACATGGGGGTGGACATGTCTCATACGATCATCGTCGGAGTCGACGGCTCGGCCAACAGTCAATGCGCGCTGCAGTGGGCGATCAAACATGCGCAGCTGACCACGGCGGAGATTCGCCTCGTCGCGGCGTACACCGTTCCCGGTGTCAATATGAGCCAGGCGGACATCGTCTACCCGGCCGATTTCGACACGGTGATCAAACGGTCAGTGCAGCAGCTCGTCGACGACAGCGCGAAAACCGTCACCGACGCCTCGGTGCCGGTGTCGACCGTGGTATTCCCCGGGGACGCCTCCGGGGCGCTGGTTGAGAACTCGAAGAACGCCGATCTGGCCGTCATCGGTGCACGCGGTCGCGGAGGTTTCGCCGGCCGACTGCTGGGGTCCGTGGCGCTGGCGATGCCCGCCCACGCGCACTGCCCCACTGTGGTCATCCCCAGCACCTGGCCAGACCGCCCGCTGCCCGAGAGGCCGCTGCCGGTCGACCTGCCGGTGCGTTCCTCCGACGCGCAGACGGCCACCGCCGAGTCGGGCGACAGGCGGCCGGACTTCACCGGTGAGGTCGTTGCCGCCATCGATCCCTTCGAAACCGACGGGCCCGTCCTGCGCGAGGCCGCCGTGCAGGCCCGGATCTATGGTCTGCCACTGCACCTGATCGGCATCACGGCCGCCCATGTCCTCTCGCCGGAATGGATGCCCAGCGAGACCCATCTCGAGAAGATGTACGACGAAGCCGTGACCTCGCGGGAGGAAGCGGTGGAGTCCCTCAGAGAGGAATTTCCCGAGGTCGAGGTTCGCTGGTCGATCTTCGATGCCCCCGCCACCGAGGTGCTCATCAGTGCCACCTACACCGCCGAACTCATGATGATCGGCTCCCGCGGCCGCGGCGGCTTCGTCTCCACGATCCTCGGTTCGACCTCCCA
>NZ_JAKDJU010000080.1 GCF_030453725.1 Brevibacterium picturae | reverse complement strand
GGGCTCCGCCGGCGCGGAGAAGGAGGCTGAAGTCGAGCAGTTGGAACAGGTCGACCGGACGGCGACCGGCCGTGAAACAATGGAGATCGGAACGTGTGTGCATTGGGAAGAAGGATCGTCTGTGACCACTGAGAACTCGACGGACAATGAGGCTGTCGACCTCCTCGGCGCGGGACGCGTAGCCGCGGTCATCATCGCCTCCACCTCGGCGGCCAGGGGAGAGGCGGCGGACACGACCGGCCCGATCCTCGTCGGCTGGCTGCGCTCACGCGGCTACACCACACCCGATCCCATCGTCGTCCGCGACGGCGAACCCGTCGGTCACGCTCTCCGGTCCCTCCTCGTCGACGCCGGCGAGGACGAGCGCCCACGCATCGTCGTCACCAGCGGCGGCACCGGACTCGCTCCCGACGACCGGACCCCGGAATTCACCGCCGAACTCCTCGAACGACAGTCTCCGGGCCTGATCTACGCGATGTGGCGCAAGGGACTGGAAGCGACCACCTCGGCGGTGATGAGCCGCGGAGTCGCCGGCGTGCGCGGCCGCAGCTTCGTCATCAACTTCCCCGGCTCGAAGGGTGGAGTCAAGGACGGCATCACCGTCATCGACGAGCTCCTCGAACATATCCAAACCTCGGTCGAGGACACCACCGACCACGGACCAAGGGTCTGATCGACATGCAGCAGCGCAGGGCCGTTCGCGCCCGAGTCCACAGGTTCGACGCCACCGGCGAGCTCTCCGCCGGGCCGGACTCCGTGGCCGGCGAGGAGCCGCTCGAGATCCGCCTGAACGGAGAGCAGTTCGCCGTCACGATGCGCACCCCCGGCAATGACGTCGAACTCATCGCCGGCTACCTCCTCTCCGAGGCGGTCGTGACGACCATGGGCGATATCGAGGAGATCGACTTCTCCTCCGGGCTCGAACCCGATGGATCCCGCAACTACAACGTCGCCCGGGTGCGACTGAGACCCGGAATCTGGAGCGCCGAGGCGGCCCCCGCCAGATCCGTCTACACCTCGTCCTCGTGTGGGATCTGTGGCACTGCGGCCATCGACGCGGTGACGAAGACCTCCGCCTACCCGCTGATCCCGGCATCGTTCCATGTCGACGAGGAGGCGGAGTTCCAGTTCCCGGAGTTACTGAGCGCTGCGCGCATCGGCGAACTGCCGGACCGGCTGCGCTCGCAGCAGCAGGTCTTCGACAAGACCGGAGGAGTCCATGCCGCCGCACTCTTCGCCGTCGGCGAGGATCCGAATGCCGAACCCGAGCTGCTCATCGGCCGCGAAGACGTCGGCCGCCACAACGCCGTCGACAAAGTCATCGGCTGGGCCATGGCCAATCAGGGTCTGCCCCTGCGGAAGACCGTCCTGCAGGTCTCGGCACGCGCCTCCTTCGAACTGGTCCAGAAGTCCGCGATGGCGGGCATTCCGATGATGTCGGCCGTCAGCGCACCCTCGGCGCTCGCCGTCGATCACGGCAAGAGCGTGGGAGTCAGCGTCATCGGCTTCAACCGCAGGGGCCGCTTCAACGTCTACTCCTACCCGGAGCGGGTGGCCTGATGACCGAGCGCGTGGCCTGAGGACATCGGGAGCCTCCTCTCAGCCGACGAGCCGCAGCGTCTCCTCGATGACGACGACTGCCGCAACGGCCAGGACGAAGACCCCGAATCCCTTGCGCAGGCCCCGGTCGGGAAGTCTGTTGCTGAGCCAGAACCCGATGAAGGATCCGGCAACGGCGAGGCCGGCGATGGCCACAGCCAGCGACCAGTCGAGTGGGGTCCAGAGGGCGTAGCCGGCCAGTCCGGACGCAGACTGCATGGTGATGATGAGCAGGGACGTGGCCACGGCGCGTGGCATCGGAAGCCGTGCCAAGAGCACCAGCGCGGGAACGATGAGGAAGCCCCCTCCCGCGCCGACGAACCCGGAGACCAGTCCGACCACTGCGCCGGTGGCAAGGACCTTGCTGATCGGCAGCTCCGGTGGCCTCTCAGGCTGGTCACCGGTCTGCCGACGTCCGCGAATCATCGCGATGGCGGCGGCCGTCATCACCGCGGCAAAGGAGAGCATCAGCACCGGAGCCGGGACGTATGCTCCCGCTCGGCCGCCGGCGAATGCCCCCACCATGGCTGCCACCCCGAATATGAGCCCCGTGCGCCACACCACCCGCTTCTTCGCCGCATGCAGGCTCAGGCTGACCAGCGACGTGACACCGACGATGAACAGCGAGGTCGGAATTGCCTGCACCGGCTCCAGGCCGGTGATATAGGTGAGCACCGGGACAGCGAGAATTGCGCCTCCGCCCCCGAGCAGCCCCAGGGTGAGGCCGATGACCAGGGCGAGGGCCAACGTGAGTGCGAGAGAGAAGTTCATGATCTCCGGAATCTGACACAGCACACGCATCCGGCGCACGGTGGCGCCGGATGCGTGTGAGGTCGGTCCTACTTCTGAGCGGCCTGCCAGCCGAGGTAGCTGCCCTCGAGCTCGACGACACGGTGACCGGCTCTGCGCAGGGCGCTGGCGGCCACAGAGTTGCGAACTCCGCTCTGACAGAACGTCACGATCGTCCCGTCCGTCGGCAGCTCGTCCTGGTGCCATAGGACTCGACCTGCACTGAGCTGCTTCGCCCCAGGGATGGTCCCCGCGACATATTCAGAGGCGTTGCGGACATCGAGGAGGAGATCGTAGTCGGTCGTGCCCAGATCGGATGGTGACACCAGTTCGGGCACCACCACGGGAAGTTCGTCGAGGCTGGTCACATATCCCGTGACGTCGTCGATGCCGACGCGAATCAGGTGGTCCCACATCAGCTGTGCGAGGTCCTGATCCTTCGCAAGCAGGACGAGTGGACGCGAATCGGCTTCAGGATCATGGGCCCAACCGGCATGGGCGGCGGGTTTGCCGGCGACCGGGACGTTGATCGCCCCGGGGACGGTTCCCTGATGGACCTGGTGCTGGTTTCGAGTGTCGACGAAGGTCACTGTGGCCTCCTCCACGTCCTTCTTCACCGTCTCGGCGTCGAGCTCCTGCAGGGGATTCCGGTGTCCCAGTATCTGTGGTCCCTCACGGTTCTGCCGCTTCATCCGTGAGAAGTAGGCCGGTGCATCCGGCTGACCTTCGAGAAGTTCGTCGATGAAGCCCTGCTCATCGTCGGCTGCGAGATGACGACCCCACCAGGAGAAGTTCCGTTCGTATCCGACCGTGGTCGTGGGAACGGCGCCTAGGGCTTTGCCGCAGGCGCTGCCGGAACCGTGGGCGGGGAAGATCTGAACGTAATCGGGCAGTGCCAGCAGCTTGTCGCGCAGGCTGCGGAAGAGCTGCTTGGCGCCCTCGAATCGGGTGTCGACACCGCCTGCAGCCTCGTCGAGCAGATCGGGGCGCCCCAGATCTCCGACGAAGACGAAGTCGCCGGTGAAGAAGTAGCCGGGCTTGTCGGCGGCGGCACCGTCGGTCAGCCGGAAGGAGAGGTGTTCAGGAGTATGCCCGGGAGTGTGATCCGCGGCGAGGGTGAGGTTGCCGACGGTGATGGTGTCGCCGTCGTAGAGGCGCTGACCTGCGAAGCCGTATTGCCAGTCCTGTCCGCCTTCGCCCGAGACCCAGATGGTCGCGTCGGTGGCTTCGGCCAGCTCGCGGGTCCCGGAGAGGTAGTCGGCATGAATATGGGTCTCTGTGACATGCATGATGCGCATGCCCTTGGACCGGGCCAGGTCCAGATAGACGGAGACGTCCCGCCGAGGGTCGATGACGATGGCTTCATTCGTCTGCTGGCAGCCGATGAAATAGCTGGCCTGCGATAGGTCTTCGTCGTAGATGCGTTCGAGAAGCATGAATATTCTCCGATGTTCGTCATGTGCAGGGTGGGGTACTGCTGTGTGCGGCAGTGCCGGGCAGGGAGTTCAGGCTCGTCCCTTGAGAATGAGGTTCCAGTACATGGCCGGCAGGCCGTAGCGCTTGAGATACCACATGTCGCGACGTTCGTGCGTGGTGTCGATGACCGGGATGCTCGGAGCCGGCTGCATGCTGTAGTCGAACTCCGCCAAGAGCATCGTGTTTCGCGATGTCGTCAGTGGGCAGGAGGCATAGCCCTCGTAGCGGGCGTTCACGGGCCGGTGCTCCATTGTTGCCAACAGGTTCTCCACCACGACCGGAGCCTGCTTCCTGATGGCAGCGCCTGTCTTCGAGTTCGGCGACGATCCTGCGTCGCCGAGGGAGAAGATCTCGGGCCAGCGCACGTGCTGCAGGGTGTTGGGATCGATGTCGACGTAGCCGTTCGGGTCACCGGGCTTCGACACGGGACTGTGTTTGATCCAATCAGGTGCGGACTGCGGTGGGACGACATGGAGCATGGTGTAGTCGAGTTGTTCGGTGCGCTCAGCCGAATTGTCTGTGATGGTCACGGACTGAGCGTCGGCATCGATGTCTGTGATTTCGCTGTTGAAGCGGACCTCGATGCCGTAGCGTTCCACGACCTTCTTGAGCTCCTTGGCGAAGACCTCGACGCCGAACATGCCCGGCGTGGGGAGGACGAGAACCACGCGGATCTTATCCAGCACCCCTTGCTGCCTCCAGTGATCGGCCGCCAGATAGGCGATCTTCTGCGGAGCTCCAGCGCACTTGATCGGCCCGGAAGGCATGGCGAACACGGCAGTGCCGCGCTTCATGCCCTTGATGAGCTTCCACGTCTTCGGTGCCAACTCGAAATCGTAGTTGCTCGATGCCTGTGGCCCTGCAATGGCCTCCTTCATGCCCGGCACACGGTCCCAATCGAGCTGCAGGCCGGGAGAGACGACGAGGTAGTCATAACCGACTTCGCCACCGGAGGCCAGCCTCACGGTGTGATCGTCGGGCTCGATCTCAGACGCCGAGTCCTTGATCCAGGCAACTCCCTGCGGCATGACCTGCGCTTCGGGGCGAACGCTTTCCCGGCGCGGGGCCGCGCCGCCGCCGACGAGCGTCCACAACGGCTGATAGTAGTGCTCGGTATTCGGTTCGATGACTGCCACATCGTCCTGGCCGGCGTTGCGCAGACGGGAAGCCACGCTGAGGCCCGCGTTCCCTCCACCGATGACGACGGTCCTATGGTGCATGCTCACTGTCGATCCCTCCTTGGTTCTGTGGCGCCCGCCGCGATTGAGCGGCGATTGGCCGACGGCACAGGGAAATTTCTGCAGATGGTCCGTTCAAATGTTCGTACATCTCTAATGTACGTACATTTATGGCTGGAGGAAAGCCCTGGAGGACATCAATGTGATCACTGCGGAGCCCGACCGAGGAAGCACTGTCGGGTGCGCGGCCAGTGCGTGCCCGACGGACAGGGGCAGTGTGTGCCCGGGTGCGGACAGTGGTAGGGCGCGTCCGTGCGCGCCCGGGCAGTGTTGGGCAGAGCCTGCGGTGTCAGGTGTGCTGTGAGGAGGGGCGAGAGGCGGTGGGACTCAGGGGTAGGTGGTCGTGACGGTGAAGCGGTCACCGCGGATGAGAGTTTCTCGCCATTCCAGCGCCCGGTCGTCGATCTTGCCCAGGCGTTCGATGAAGAAGGCCGCTGAGTCGGGCCGAGAGTGGAGACGGCGCGCCTGCTCAGAGGTGAGGTTGACCGAATGCACGGTCTCCTGCCCTGCTGTCAGGGTGAGATTGCAGCACCGCTGCAAGGCATCGTAGAGGGCGGTGTGGGTCAGATCCTGTTCGAGGACTCCGCGTGCTTCGTGTGTCAGCCACACGCGATCGATGGCCAGCGGCTCATCGTCGGCGTACCTCATCCTCGCGATGTGGACCAGGTCTGCATCGGGTCCGACGCCGAGGCGCTTCGCGACCTCGGGATCTTTGCGCAGTTCCGCAGCGTCGATGGTGCTGCGCTGTGTCATCCCTGATTTCTGGACCGCAGCGAACAGGCTGTAGACCGGGCCGAACCGACGCTCCCTGGCGACATGGACGACCTCGGAGGGACGCCCGGGCTGAGCTGTCACGAGGCCTTCTTGGCGCAGGGGTGTCAGTGCTGCACGGATCGTCGAGCGGCTGACCTCGTAGTGCTTCGAGAGCTCGAATTCGCCCGGGAAAGTGCTGTCGAACTCTCCCCGCCTGATCCTCCGCTCAAGATCGGCCTTGACCCTGGCCCACAGCGTCCGGTGGCCGGGGTCGTTGCTGCCGCCGGTGCTGCTGCCGGTCGAATCGATGTGCCCAGATGATGCCATGGCACCAGTCTGCCCGAAGAGTCGTTTCTTTGCGTCGAACATTCGGGCGGTCGAGACAGCCGCGCTACCCCTGTGCCGACTCTTCGACCACCCTGTCTGTGGCCAGCAGGGTCCGGTCACCGGCCCGCAGAGTTCCCAAGCCCTTCGAGGTGAAGACGTCGGGAACTGCGACGGTGCCCGACCCCTGCGCCGGGTAGCCTCGGGCGATGCTGCCGGTGGCGGCATTGTGGACCCGCAGAGTCTCGCCCTCGCGCAGGTAGATGAGTCCGCCGACGGCAGCTTCGAGGACCACGGACTCGGGCAGAGAGACCGGGAGTTCGTTCATCCCTGTTGCATCGATGACCGTCAGGCCCTGCGCGTCTCTCGTGATGACCATCTGCGAGTTCGCGTCTTGGGCGATCTCGCTGGCGGAGTCGTCGAGGACCTCGCCGGATTGCGCATCGATGACGGGCCCGGATCCATCCTTCGCGTCGAGGTGGATCAGGCCGTCGACCTGGTCGGGGAATGCTGAGAGTCCCTCGGCCTTCCAGTCGTGATCCGACAGCGGAATCTCCCAGGCGGTCTCTGCGCCGTCAGTGGCGGAGAGCGTGTCGTGATCGACGCTGAGGATCAGACCCTGATGCTCGCCGAGCACACGAGAATCCGAAGCGCCCTGGTCCGCGACCTCACCGGTGTCAGGATCGAGTGCCACAGTTCCTCCACCATCACTGTCGCCGTCATCGGCGGGCGAGAAGACCGTCCCCGGACCCTGCATCGGGCCGGGCACCTCAGTCGGACCCCACCGCTGCTCACCCGATTCGAGGTCGTAGGCGCTCGCCGTCACCTCGGTGCTGCAGCTCTGATCGGAGGCGGAGTCGGTGAGCACCGCCAGTGGATTCCCTTCGCTGTCGACGGTCACGGTGAATCCCGTGCAGCCCCGGGGGCGCTGCGCCTGCCACAGTGTGGTGCCGTTGCTGTCGACGGCGCTGAAGTCCAGACGTTCGTCACCGATGCCGGCTGAGAGGAAGACATCGCCGAGGTGCTTGACGTCGAGATCCCAGCCCGGTTCCACGAGTTCGAGGGGTTCGACGATCAGTGGCAGCTGCATGTCGGAGCCGTCGACCGCGTCGAGTTCGGTCCCGGCCTGGTTCGGTTCACGGTCGAGTTCGGGCGGTTCCTTCGCCGAGGTGCAGCCGACGAGCGCCAGCGCCGTGCACAGGCCGAGCGCTGTTGCGAAGAGTCCTCGTGTAGGCATCAGTGCCTCGGCTCGTCTCTGGTCTGTGTGTCTTGGTCCCGCCTGTCCTTGTCCGGCCTGTCCTGGTTGCGACGGCGTTCATGACGGAACCACCAGGCGATCGCGATGAGAGCCAGTAGGCAGACGACGAGGATGTCGATCGTCGTCGTCGTCCAGGAGCTCGCCCATTCCTGAATATGGGCGAGGGTGGACGTCGAGACCAGCGATGGAGCCGAGACCAGGCCGTTGGTCATCCAGAACACGATGCCGATGAGGATCATCAGCGCCCCGGTGACCATCGAGACGACGGGCAGTCGGCGGCCGAACAGCGTGACCGAACCACCGCGCATGACTGCCCGTGCCCGCGGTCCCATCCGCGACCACAGAGCCGCGATGATGAACAGAGGCACGACCATTCCGGCCCCGTAGATCGCGAGCATCACGCCGCCGAGGAACACACTGCCGCGTGTGGCCGCCAGAGTCAGGACCGCGCCGAGGATGGGCCCGGAGCAGACTCCGGCGATCCCGCTCGTGGCGCCGAGGAGGAATGTCTTCGTCGCTCCCGTCGCCGTGGCGGACTTGGACCTCATGGCGTCGGCGCCGGGCAGCGCCTTGGCGGGGTCGAAGCCGAAGCCGAAGAACTGAACGATGCCGAGAATGATGAGGATCGCCGAGGCGACGAGGACGATGGTGCCCCGATAGGCGGTGAAGAGCGCTCCCAGGGTTCCTGCCCCCATTCCCAAAGGGATGAGGACGAGCAGCATTCCTACGTAGAAGATGCCGCCGTGGAGCAGCAGTCGTGACCCGACCCCGACTGTGGAGCCGAAGAAGGCCGGCAGCAGCAGGGCCGCGCAGGGGCTGAGCAGAGCGAGGACGCCGCCGATGAAGGCGCTGAGCAATCCGATGTCCATCAGTTCGCTCCTTCCAGTTTCGCTTCGATGGCGTCGACGAAGACGCTGGTGGGCTGGGCCCCGACGTAGGGCTGAGAGTCGAGGATGAATGTCGGAGTCGAGAACGCGCCGAGTTCGGTGCCCATCGCCGCGTTCTTATCGACGGCCTCGGCCGTCTCAGACGAGTTCATGTCTTCCTCGAACTGGTCCATGTCGAGGCCGATGTCGGCGGCCACGGAGGTCAGCGCTTCGGGCGAGAGCTCCTCCGGCGACCGTGGTTTGCCTCCGGCGAACAGCTTCTCGTGGAACTCCCAGTGCTTGTCCTGCAGGGCTGCGGCGTAGGCTGCCTCGGCTGCCTGTTCGGATGCGGATCCGAAGACGTTGACCTCGCGCCATTCGATGCGCAGATCACCGGAGTCGACGTAGTCGAGCATTGTCGGCAGAGTGTCCTGTGACCAGGCCGCACAGTACGGGCACTGATAGTCGGAGAAGACGACGAGCGTGACCGGGGCATCCACCGGTCCGTCGGCCAGGGGATCGTCATCGTCAGTGTCGAAGTCGCTGAGATCCTTCTGCTCGGGATCCTCGACCTCGGTGACGACGACGTCCGGTTCCTTCTGTTTGCCGGAGGTCGAGAGGTCAGAATCATCGCCCTGCTCGCGATCCATGAGGAGGATCATGAGCACGAGAGCCAGGGCAATGGCGATGACCGTGAGGGGTATCCACCATCGGTATTGGGGCCTGAGCGCTTCGTGTCTCGGCATATCACCACTCCTGAGTTACTATGCGGCTTAGTAAAGTGTAGATGACGGCGGTCTGGCGCTGCCACCGTCAGCTCCGACTCGTGACCAACAGCGGTGTCTGCGGGTCACCGATGAGCGCGGCGCCGGATTCGGAGATGTGGTGGGGCGACCCGAGGCGTTCGATCGCTTCGAGCAGGGGAGTACCGCCTTCGGCAAGGTTTCCGTCCCGGGCTGATCTGGCAGTGATCGACTGTTCCGTCTCCCCTTGATCCGAGTCATAGCCGCTCGAGGAGTCGCTCCCACTTGACGAGCGGCTCCCACTCTCCGAGTCGAAGACGATGAGACCGGCACCCACGGCAGCGACCTCGGCGTTCTCGGGCAAAGGCGTGTTCCAGCGTTTGGTCCCGTCGGAGTCGAACCCGAGCAGATCGGACCCGGCGGTGACCAGGGTCTCGCTCGATGAGTCGAACCAGGCCCCGGAGATATTCGAATCGACGCTCGCCCCCGAGTCCAGGTCGATGAGCATTCGCTCCTCGCTGCCGGCATCGCCGAGCAGCGCGTGGGTTTCACCGATCGGCTCCCAGGGAACCTCCCGGGCCTCGGAGGCAGACAAACCGAAGTCCTCGGCTGCCCGAGTCCAGAGCCTGTGCCCGTCGAGATCCTCCCCGACGATGTCGCCGTCCTGACTGCGAATGAGGTGCTCACCGAACAGCGCGACCACCCGCGGCGAGGCGTCGTCGCTCTCATTCTCAGTTTCGACAGCGGCCACATCTCCGGTGGCCGGGTCGAGCGCGGTGCGGGGCCCGGCGATTCCGATGAAGTCCTTCGGTGCGCCCGCGAAGACGAGGCCGTTGCCCAGCATTGCTCCGGGTGTTTCCACCGGTCCCCACCGTTTCTGGCCGGTTGTGAGGTCATAGCCGCTCGCGGTCGGTGTGAGTGAGTCGCCTGTCGCAGAGCCTTGGTCCATGAGGACTGCGATGGGACCGTCGTCGGTGGTGGTGACGAGGTAGGCGGAACAGGCGCGGGGACGCTGTGCCGTCCACAGAACCTGACCACCCGAGTCGACGGCGCGATATTCGAGGCTGTCGTCGTTCTCGTGCATCGACAGGAATGTCCCGTCGGCTTCCTGGGCCGGGGCGTCCCAGCCGGGGTCGACGGTGCGTTCCGCAGCGGAAGCGCTGCCTGCTTCACCCGACTCGACGCTCGCAGCTTCACCGGAGTCGAAGCTCGGAGCTTGTGAGCCTGCCGTGCTCGGTTCGGACGACTGTGAGCCCGAGCCGAACCCCGAGCAGGCGCTGAGTGGAAGGACGACGGCGACGATGAGGGGCAGAACCGCCGAGGCGGTGGATCGTGGTCGCACGCTTCCTTACCCTTCCGCCTCGGCGAGGGCATCGTCGACGGCGCCGACGAATGCCTTGGTCGGCTGCGCACCCACGAGGGGTTTGCCGCCGATGACGAATGTCGGGGTGCTGGCCACGCCCAGCGAGTAGCCCTCTTGGGCCGTGGCGTCGAACTCTTCGTGGGCGTCGACCGAGTTCATATCACCCTTGAATTTCGTGGGGTCGAGGCCGAGGTCCTCGGCCGCGGACACCAGCGAGTCGTCGTCGAGCTCGGATTTCGGGGGATGCTCGCCGCCGTCGAACATGGCATTGTGGAATTCCCAGTACTTTCCCTGGAGGCCGGCGGCATAGGCTGCGCGAGCCGCCCTCTCGGACTCCTCGCCGAAGACAGCGAGATCGCGCATCTCGATCCGCAGATCGCCCTTGTCCACGTAATCCATCATGGCCGGCATCGTCTCCTCATTCCAGGATGCGCAGTACGGGCACTGATAGTCGGAGAACATCACGAGAGTCACCGGGGCATCGACCTCGCCGAGCGCGTGACTGTCGCCCTCGACCCTGTGCTCGACGAACGACAGATCGACCTCCTCGGTGCCGGATTCGGACTCGCTGCCGGATCCCGACTCGCTCTGCGAATGCGCGTTCGCGCTGTCCTCGGACGGGCCCTGGTTGACGATGACCACGCCGATGAGCACCGCAGCGAGGATGATGACAGCCAAGGGCACGAGCCACACCATGGGGCCGCGAGCAGAACGGAACACGGGAACCTCCTGAGGAAGTCGGGTCGGGAGAGTCGGATCAGAGCGCAGCCGAGGCAACGCATGATGGAACTTTACTATCTGGCATAGTATACTAACTCCCATAGTAAACAGACTGTACGACGCTGCGCAAAGAAGGGACCATGGTGCTGTTCTCATATCTCTCCGACGCGACCCGGGCGCTTCGCATGTGGAACACCCGCCGCATCCTCGTCGCCATTGCGACCGCCGGCGCCTCCGTGTTCATCATCGGAATGTCCACGGTGCTCATCCCCAATTCCTTCTTCTCCAGAGACATTCCACCCGTGTGGTGGGACTATCCGGTCTGGATTCTCATGTCGGTCCTCCTGGGCGTGCTCATCGCCACCTATGTCCGCGAGCCCGGCGCTCGCGCGACGAGCTCCGAACCTCGCGGGGGTACGTTCGGCACCGTCGGCGGCATGCTCGGCTGGTTCGCCGTCGGCTGCCCGGTGTGCAATAAGATCGCGCTCGTCGTGCTCGGTTACACTGGGGCTCTCACATACTTCGCACCGCTTCAGCCCGTGCTGGCGGTCCTGTCGGTCGTCCTGCTGCTGGTCGCGGTGGTCGTCCGTCTCAAGGGGCAGTTCTCCTGCCCGGTGCCCACTCGTGAAAGGAGCCGTCTGCCATGACATCGGAATCGGCCGCGACCGAGAAATCATCGCCGATCCGCCTCGGCGCGCTCGAACAGCAGGTCATGGACCTGCTGTGGGACGAGGGGCCGTTGACGGTCAGGCAGATCATCGAAGCCTCGGACAACGTTCCCGCCTATACGACGATCGCGACAGTGCTGACCAATCTTGAACGCAAGCACCTGGTCCAACGTGAACGTCAGGGCCGATCAGTCCTCCACACCCCGAATATCAGCCGCGAAGAGCACGCCGCGACACTCATGCAGAAAGCACTGGTCAACGGGGGAGACCGGGCGGCATCGATCCTGCACTTCGTCGACGGCATCGGCGCCGAGGACATCGAACTCCTGCGCAGCTACCTCAACTCCAAGGATGAGCACGGATGAGTCTGCTGCTCATCGGCGCGGGTGCGGCCGCACTGTTCGCCCTCATCACCTGGATCGGTCCCTTTCTTGTGAGGACGGCTGCCCCGGTTCTCATGCGAGCACCGCGACTCGCTGTGTTCGGGCTCCTGTCCGTGCCCCTGATGTGGTGGGCGGTCGTGGTCGCACTGAGCCTGCTGGCCGCCTCACTGTTCCAAGGTCCTGACGTGCTGCCGGTTCCTCTCGCGGACGTCTGTTCGCGCTGCCTCATCGCGGCCAGTCCGTTCCCGGACCTCGCACGAGTCGAAACCCTGATCCCGGTCGTCGTCTTCCTCGTCTTCCCACTCGTGGTCTCCGTCTTCTCCGTCGTGTGGGGTCTTCGCCAGCGCGCACGACGTCGCCGGGAGAACTCCTCCGCTGCGGCGCGGCTGCTGCGCGGCTCGACAGTCGCCGATATCAATGGCCGGTCGCTGAACGTCCTCGACCAGGAGACTCCCTTCGCCTTCTCGCTGCCGCATAAGTACGGGGGTGTGGTCGTCTCCCAGGCGCTGTGCTCGAGCCTGGAGAAGGACGAGCTCACCGCCGTGCTCGAACACGAAAGAGCCCATGTCGAGGGCGGGCATCATCGGATCATGGCGATCGTCGACACGTTCGTGCGGCCGCTGTCGTTCATTCCCCTGTTCGCCGAGGTGGCCGCCTCCATTCCCCTCTACCTTGAGATCGCCGCCGACGACCGTGCACGACGAACCGCGGGAACTCCGGCTCTGGCCAGCGCCCTGCTCAAGATCGGGCAGCCCACGGACGTGACCGGCCACCTCAGCGGATCCTATGCCCTCAACATCGCCGGACCCGACCGGATCCGGCAATTGGTCTCACCCGCTGACATGGCGTCCGGGGTGCTGCCCGTCATGGCACTCGCCAGTGTGCTCGCCGCTTTCGTCACGGTCTTCTCCTCGGTGTTCTACTCCTACGCCACGGTCCTGGCCACCGGTTGCGTCATGCCCTGACCCAAGCACTGTCGGTGCACTGGCTGCGCACGGACGGGCCGACGCTGTCGAACCAGATCCGCGCCTTGTCCACGTGCTGCACGCCGTGGTCACCAGCCGGACTCATTCCACCGCAGCCGAGCCGAGGACTACCATGCTGGAGTGGAGCGCGAGGAGAGTGACGGGTGAACAGGAGAGAGCAAGGGGCACCGGGACGAGGCCTTCTGACGGTCCTGTTGGGTGCTGTCGGCTCAGGGCCGCTCCTGCTCTACGGACTCAGCGCTGTCAGCGACTCGATCATCGTCGACCTGGGCATCTCGGAAGCCCAGTTCGGTTTGTTGGCCACTGTCTGTTTCGCCTGCGCAGCCATCGGCAATGCGACCCTGGGGCGGGTGGCGGACAGGCACTCCGACGTGTCTCTGATGACGCTGGTCTTCGTGCTCGCCGCAGCAGCGATGGCGCTGGTCGCAGTCCCTGCAGGTTTTTGGATGCTGCTCGTCGCCGCAGGCATCTCGGGCATCGCCCAATCCTTCCCCAACGGCGTCACCAATCGGGTCCTTCTCGAGCGTGTGCCGGTCACGAAGCGGATCGGTTGGGTGGGGGTCAAGCAGTCCGGAGTTCAGGCCAGTCAGCTGACGGCGAGCCTGGCCTTCCCGATGCTGGCGGCGGCTGCCGGATGGCGAGGCGCGGCGCTGGCCATCGCGATCGTCCCCCTCATCCTCATGGTGCTGATGTGGCATTCTCTGCGCGTGACACCGCTGTTGACACTCACCGCCTCGCA
>NZ_JAKDJU010000292.1 GCF_030453725.1 Brevibacterium picturae | reverse complement strand
CGTCGCGGTCGCGTTGTGTTTCCGTGACCAAGCAGACATCTCGGAGCGAATCTCAAACACAGAAGAAAGCGGGCGCCGGCCGAAAGCCGACGCCCGGATTCTCAGGAACCAGGCCAGCCTCGCTGACTCGCGCCTCTCAGAGGAACTCCACCCCCTGGGCCAGCGGAAGCTCACCCGAATAGTTGACCGTGTTCGTGGCCTGCCGCATATAGGCCTTCCACGAGTCGGTGCCGGATTCGCGGCCGCCGCCGGTCTCCTTCTCACCGCCGAAGGCGCCGCCGATCTCCGCCCCCGAGGTGCCGATGTTGACATTGGCGATGCCGCAGTCCGAGCGGGACAGGAACTTCTCCGAATCTGCCAGCTCCGAAGTGAAGATCGCCGATGACAGTCCCTGCGGCACCCCGTTGTGGATCTCGAGCGCCTCATCCAGATCGTTGTAGGTCACGACGTAGAGGATCGGGGCGAAGGTCTCCGACTCCATCACCGAGGTCTGCGCGGGCATCCGCACGACCGCAGGCTCGACGTAGTGAGCATCGGGCCGGTCTTCGTCGAGGACCCGTCCGCCTCCGCAGAGAACGGTGCCGCCTTCCGACTCGGCCTGTTTCAGGGCCGCCTGCATCGCGTCGTACGACCCCTCATTGATGAGCGGTCCCACCAGTACGCCGTCCTCGGTGGGGGAACCGATACTCAAGGTCTGATAGGCGGCGACGATCTTGTCCACGAAGTCATCGGCGATGGACTCGTGGACGATGAGGCGACGCAGCGTGGTGCACCGCTGTCCGGCCGTGCCTGCTGCGGCGAAGACGACGCCGCGCAGTGCCAGGTCGATGTCCGCGCTCGGGGCCACGATCGCACCATTGTTGCCGCCGAGCTCCAACAGGACCCGCCCGAAGCGCTCGGCCACGACGGGTCCGACCTCACGGCCCATGCGCACCGACCCAGTGGCCGAGACGAGGGCCACGCGCTCATCGCGGACCATGGCATCGCCGATGTCCCGACCGCCGACGAGGACAGGGGCGAGTCCCTCCGGTGCGCCCACCTCGGCGGCGGCGCGGGCCAGCAGGGATTGGGCGCCAAGGGCTGCGAGGACGGCGTTTTCCGAGGGCTTCCACACCACGGCGTCACCGGCGACCAGCGCCAGGGCGGTGTTCCAGGAGTACACGGCGACGGGGAAGTTGAAGGCGGAGATGACACCGACGACTCCGAGCGGATGCCAGGTCTCCATGAGCTTGTGACCGGGACGTTCACTGGGCATCGTCTTGCCCCACAGCTGACGGGACTGGCCGAGGGCGAACTCGCAGACATCGATCATCTCCTGCACCTCACCGGCGGCCTCGGACGGAGTCTTGCCCGCCTCGACAGTGATGATCTTCGCCAGGTCCTCCTTGTGCTCGCCCAGCAGCTGTCCCCAGCGCTGCACCAGCTGACCGCGCACGGGTGCGGGAACGTCGCGCCAGCTCGCGAACGCCTCGGCGGCTGAGGAAATCTTCTCTGCCGCTGAATCTCTGGTGTCCGCGGCCAGTGTGCCCAGGCTCTGGCCGGTGATGGGGGAGCGGGCAGGCAGGCTCGCCGGCGCGCCGGGCCCGGCATTGAGCACGGAGGCCTCGACCCCGCAGGCTTTGAGCCCTGAGGTGAGGAGGTCGGTGATGTCCTGGTCGGTGGGCAGTGCGGTCATTGCTGTCCTTTCGTGGATGTCTCTGCTGGCTGATGTCTATGCTGAAGCGGGTCTGATGGTCGGAGCGTGCGCGCGGTGCGTCAGACGATGTTGAGCTCCTTGCGCAGTCCCGAGGTGGCGAAGCGCCGCTTGTCCAAACCGGAGACGTCGACGAAGGGCTGATAGCCGGTCATGAGATCGGCGATGACCTCTCCGACGGCCGGGCCCATCAGGAACCCATGGCCGGAGAAGCCGCACGCATAGAAGAAGCCGGAGAGCTCCTCGGCCTCGCCGATGAGTGCATTGTGATCGGGAGTCATCTCGTAGAGCCCCGCCCAGCCGCTCTTGGGCTCGACATCGCCCAGGCCCGGAGCGCGCGATTCGATGAGTTCGGCCAGAGTGGGCAGCCAGTCCGGATTCCGTTTGTCATCGAAGTCCCACACATCGGCCTCGTCAGGGCATCCGAAGAGCAGGCCCTGGCCCTCCGGGTGGACGTAGAAGCTCGTGGAGAAGTCGATGGTGAAGGGCATCCGCGACAGGTCGATGCCCAGCGCCGCCTCATCCACGGGTTCGCTGACCATGATCTCCCGGCGCAGGGGCCTGACCGGCAGATCGACCCCGGCTGTCTCGCCGATGAGCCCAGACCAGGCACCGGCGGCACAGACGACCTGCGCACACTCGATCCTGCCCTTGCTCGTCGTCACCGCGGTGACCCTGCGACCGCTGTTCGAACCGTCGCTGCCCACCGAACCGTCACCGCCGCTGTCTTCGAACCCGGTGACCTCGCAGTTCTTGAGCACCTGCACCCCGAGACCCCGTGCGG
>NZ_JAKDJU010000291.1 GCF_030453725.1 Brevibacterium picturae | reverse complement strand
TGACCACCCGGGACTCACTGCCAACCGGAACTCGTGACCGGAACTCGTGACCGGCCGGCGACACCTACCCATGCGTTCATTCACCACCTGATCGGAAACACATGTTCGGAGCACTGGAACTCGGGCTCATCTATGGAGCGATGGCGCTCGGGGTCTACCTGACCTTCAAAGTCCTCAACTTTCCCGACCTCACCGTCGACGGAAGCTTCACCACGGGCGGTGCCACCGCAGCATCCTTGATCATCGCCGGGGTCAACCCCTTCCTGGCGACCTTGGCGGCCATCGGCGCAGGACTCATCGCCGGCTACATCACCGGGCTCCTCCACACCAAGGGCGGCATCGACGGACTGCTCGCCGGAATCCTGACGATGATCGGTCTGTGGTCGATCAATCTGCGGATCATGGGCAAGGCGAACCTCCCGCTCCTGCGAGAAGACACCGTCTTCACTCCGCTCCGGGAGAACATGCTGTTGGGCACTTGGGTCTCCATCTCCGTCCTCCTCGTCTTCACCCTGATCCTGAAATTCGCCATCGACTGGTTCCTCACCACCGACCTGGGGCTGGCGATCCAGGCCAATGGCAACAATCGGCAGATGATCCGCAGCCTCGGCGTCAACACCGACAACACGACGATGCTGACCCTGGCGCTGTCCAACGGCTTCGTCGCACTCTGCGGTGCCCTCGTCGCCCAGTACCAGGGGTTCTCCGATGTCAGCATGGGCATCGGCCTCATCCTCGTCGGACTCGCCTCCGTCATCCTGGGCCAGGCCGTGTTCGGCAGCCGCAACATCTTCATGGCCAGCCTCGGCGCCCTGCTGGGATCGGTCATCTACCGGCTCATCATCTTCTTGGCGCTGCGTGCCGGCCTCGACACCAACGATATGAAGCTGACGACCGCACTGCTCGTCGTCCTCGCCCTGCTGCTGCCCAGATGGGGGTTCCTCAAACGAATACCGTCGCTGAGATCGCGCGGCAACCGGACCTCGCCGAAGGCTCCGGCAGAATCAGCAGACGATTCTGCCAACGAAGCGGGTGCACAGGTGCCCGTCGGCACGGTCGACGTCCCCGCCGACACCCCCGGCGTCCCTGCGGGGACGTCGACGAGGGCCGCGGGATCGTCTGCCGCAGGAACAACGGCGTCAGGATCGTCTGCCGCGACAGAAGCGAAGGAGGACTGAGACACATGCTGAAGATCGACACCATCTCGAAGACCTTCTTCCCCGGGACCGTCAACGAACGCAAGGCACTGCAGACCCTTTCACTCGAACTCGAAGAATCCGACTTCGTCACCGTCATCGGGTCCAACGGAGCCGGCAAGTCGACGTTGCTCAACACGATCTCGGGTCGCCTCCCCGTCGACTCCGGATCGATCACGATCGACGGCGCCGAGGTGTCACGGATGCCCGAATACAAGCGGGCCAAGTATCTGGGTCGGGTGTTCCAGGACCCGATGGCCGGCACCGCCCCGGACCTCACGATCGAACAGAATCTGTCCTTGGCGCTCAAGCGCGGTAAGCCACGTGGGCTGGGACGCGGAACCACCTCGGCGAGGCGGGACCTGTTCAGCGAGGAGCTTGCCACTTTGGAGCTCGGCCTGGAGAACCGGCTGAAAACGAAGGTGGGTCTGCTCTCCGGCGGACAGCGCCAGGCGCTGAGCCTGCTCATGGCCGGATTCACCCAGCCCCGCATCCTGCTGCTTGACGAGCACACCGCCGCCCTCGACCCACAGCGCGCGGCCCTCGTGACGGACCTGACACAGAAGATCGTGTCCAATGACGGGCTGACCACACTCATGGTCACACACAACATGGAACAGGCGATCGCCCTGGGCAACCGCCTGATCATGATGCACGAAGGCGAGATCATCTATCAGGCCTCGGCCGAAGAGAAGAAGACGCTGACGGTGAAGACGCTGCTGGGCGAATTCTCCAAGCTCAAGGGCGCGACACTGGGGGACCGGGCGCTGCTGAACTGAGGCCGGCGGCGGGTCCGGCACAGCCCTGGCAGCCATCCGAGCGGCTCTCGTATGACTGGGGATCTCGTATGACTGGTGGTCCCTTTCTTCGCCGCACAACGCAGGACGGTGACAGGATTCCTTTGAGAAGCTCACAGGAAGCTGTTAGTCTCCGAAACTATGGCACAGACAGGTAATCTCGCGGCACACCTCTGTGCCCGGACCCTCTCTGCGACTCGAGTCGCGCCCCATCTCACTGCCGGCTTTGCCTATGATTCCTGGGAGCGCGCAGCGATCGGGTGGTGTGGTTCGGAGCCATAGACATGCGTGGCAACTTGCGACCATCTGTTTCCACAACGATCGAGAAAGGGCCATCGCCGCATGTCCGATGACTCCACACCTGATTCGGAGAAACGCAACTCCGATGACACCACGGTGCCAGAGACCGACACCACCCCGACAGAGACCGACACCACCCCAACAGATACCGACACCACCCCAACAGATACCGACACCACGGCAACGTCCGCGGCGACGCTCG
>NZ_JAKDJU010000290.1 GCF_030453725.1 Brevibacterium picturae | reverse complement strand
CGGTTGCCTGGACGGGCTTCGCCGAGGTGGCCACGAGGACCTGCGGCGACTGCAGTTCGAGGAGGAGGCCTTCCTCGAGCGGGGTCAGGGTGCCTTCGGCCAGTTCGGCCTGCCCGGTCGGTTGGGCCAGAACGAATTCGACGGTTGTCGGTGTGGGGCTGCGGAGGAACCCTGTTTCCATGTGCATGGGCTGGCCCTCGGGAGACCAGGTGCGCTGCTGATAGACCAGAAAGGGCTTGGCGACGTCGCGGAAGACCAGTTCTTCGGTATAGCTGAAGGGCTCGATCGTGGGGTAGTGGCCGGACCCGGTGCCCCGCCAGGTGCCGACTAGAGGCTGCAGCTGCGGTGGAAGCGCCATGGTCATCCTTCCCCGGGTGCCGGTTGTCTTCGTCTCGATCCTAGGGCATATCTTGGCACTGCGGCCAGGCCCGAGGATCGAGACGCCCGTCGCCTCAGCTCAGCTGTTCTTCCATGTCGAGGTCCGAGGTGTCCTTAGCCAGGAACAGGGCGATGAACGTGAGGATCGCCGCGCCGATGATGTAGAGACCGCAGTAGAAGATCGTTCCGCCCTCGGCCTGCCACAGAGCCACCATGGCGAAAGGTGCAGGACCTGCGCCGATGACGCTGGACATGTTGTACGACACTGCCGACCCGGTGTAGCGGACGTTGGCGGGGAACAGCTCGGGCAGGTACGCGGCCATCGGCCCGAATGTCAGCCCCATGAGGATGAATCCGACGATGAGGGCGATGATGACGCCTACTGTTCCGGCGTTGAAGAGGGTATTGACGACGAGGCCGTAGACGGCGATGAGCATCGTCACTCCCATGAGCATCTTGCGCCGGCCCAGCTTCTCGGCGAGAGGCCCGGAGACCACGGTGAAGATGCCGAAGAACACGACGCCGATGATGAGGTATGTGAGGAACTCGTTCTTCGTGTAGCCCAGCCCCGCGACGAACCCGGTGGGATCGAAGCTCGTGCCGGCAGCCTCGGCGGCGGCTCGGGCCTGTCCGGTGGTGGCCGGGGACGTGCCGTAGGTGAGGGTGAAGGCGGTCATGAAGTAGAAGATCACGTAGGTCGCGAACATGATGAAGGTGCCGAGGATGAGCGGCTTCCAGCTCGACTTGAACACGGTGCTGATCGGGGCCTTGGAGATCTGCTGCTTCTGGGCGACCAGCTGGAATGCGGGAGTCTCCATGAGGGACATGCGGACATAGAGGCCGACGGCCACCAGCAGTGCCGAGAGCAGGAAGGGCACGCGCCAGCCCCAGGCGAGGAATGCCTCGGGGGAGGTCCAGGCGTTGAGTCCGATGAAGAGGAGGTTGGCGATGATGAAGCCGACCGGTGCCCCCAGCTGCGGGAAGGTCCCCCAGATGGCGCGTTTGCCCTTCGGTGCGTTCTCGGTGGCCAGCAGCGCCGCACCTGACCATTCACCGCCGAGGCCGACACCCTGGCAGAAACGCAGGAGGACGAGGAACAGCGGTGCCAGAATGATCCAGCCTGGTGTGGTCGCAGTCGGGAGGAGACCGATGAGGAAGGTGCCGATGCCCATGATGAGCAGCGATGCGATGAGCGTCTTCTTCCGACCGATGCGGTCACCGAAGTGGCCGAAGATGATCGAGCCGAGGGGGCGGGCGACGAAGGCGACGCCGAAGATCGCGAAGGAGCTCAGCAGCTGAGTCGTCGAGGTCTGGTTGGGGAAGAAGAGGGCCGGGAACACCAGCGACGAGGCTGTGGCATAGGCGTAGAAGTCGAAGAATTCGATCGTGGTGCCGACCATCGAGGCGGTGAGAACCTTGCCCCGTGTGTTGTTCTTCCGAGTCGCTGCGATGGCATCGGCTTCGGTTTCGGATCCGGGCTGCGAGTTCGGGGAGCCTGGCTGTGTATCGGTGGACATGTTCTTTGTGCTCCGCTGTTGATGAGATACGAAGGCACGGGCGGATGGTGCTCGTGTCAGATGAAGGTCGCCGGACACAGGGTGAACGACGACTGTAAGACACTACGCTCGTCTCATCTGACGTGGGTCGTGGGTCTCATTTACTGGGATTGGTGGCGCGTCCGAGCAACCGGCTTGTGAGGTCCGGGTGAGAGCCCGCTGTCCTCAGACCTCGACTTCGTTGCGGCCCGATGAATCCGAAGTGCCGCCTCGGCGGAGGGTGATCGCGATGATGAGGACGATGAGTCCGAGCAGGCACAAACCGACGCCCACCCAGGCCGGGGCGCGGAAGCCCAGACCTGCGGTGATGACGATGCCGCCGAGCCAGGCGCCGAGGGCATTGGCGAGGTTGAACGCGGCGTGGTTCATGGCTGCCGACAGGCTCGGGGCGTCGTGTGAGTCGCGCAGCAGGCGCATCTGCAGGGCTGTGGTGATCATCGAGCCGGCGATGCCGATGAGGAAGAGCGCGATGATGGCGACGGCCGCGATGTGGGTGAAGGCACCGAAGGCGGAGAGCACGATGGCGGAGAGGATCATGCCGCCGATGCCCGAGCGTTCGATGGATTTGTCGACGAGTGGTCC
>NZ_JAKDJU010000289.1 GCF_030453725.1 Brevibacterium picturae | reverse complement strand
GCAGAATTCGCTAGAATCAGCCTATGCCGCAGCACTCCCCGATCACAGTCTCGATCACTCGCACAGTCCTGCCCGAGCATCATCGGCGCTTCAATGCCTGGGTGCAGGCGGGACAGGAACTGGCACGCGAAAGACCCGGGTACCTGGGGTCCGGATGGGTGAGGACATCGCCCGAGTCGGACGAGTGGCATGTGCTCTACCGGTTCGCCGACGAGAAGTCGCTGCGGGCCTGGGATGAGTCCGAGGACCGGCGGTGGTGGATCGACAGCGCGGCCGAACTCGTCGAGACCACCCGTGTCGAGCATCGGACCGGGATCGAGGGCTGGTTCAAACCTCGCGGAGAGGAGACTCTGACGATCCCTGAGACGGTTGTTCCCCCTCGGTGGAAGCAGGCGGTGAGCATCTTCCTCCCGTTCTTCCCGCTGAGCCTGCTCTCGACCTTCCTCCTTCTTCCTCATCTGGAGAGTTGGCCGACCGCCCTCGCAGTCCTGCTCAATATCTGCATTCTCACGCCGTTGATGACATACATATTCCTGCCGGTGAGCACCCGGCTGCTCCGCCCCTGGCTGCAGAAACCCCGACGCTGACTGCCAGACCGCCCCGAAAACCGCACGGGGAGCCGACTATCGGGTGCGTGCGTGCGGTTCTCGGAGCAGAGACCGGTTCTCGACGTCTCAGGCAGAAGGTTCAGAACAGACCGGTGATGTTCCCGTCCTCGGTGACGTCGATCGTCAGTGCGGAGGGTTCCTTCGGAAGGCCCGGCATGGTCATGATGTCTCCGGCGATGACGACGACGAAGCCGGCGCCGGCCGAGAGCCGCACGTCCTTGACCTCGATGATGTGGTCCTTGGGCGCCCCACGCAGGCTCGCATCCGTGCTCAGGGAGTACTGGGTCTTGGCAATGCAGATCGGGGCATCACCGTAGCCTTCGTCCGTGAACTGCTTGAGCTTGCGCGTGACCTTGGCCGGCAGGTCGACGTCGGCAGCACCGTAGATTCGCTGCGCGATCGTACGAATCTTCTCCTCCAGAGGCCGGTCAAGTTCGTAGCTGTACTGCGCCCGCGGCGATTCCTCAGACGACGCTCCCGCCGCAGGAGCCTCAGCGTCGCCGGATGCAACGCCTCCGACGAAGACCGAACCGTCGTCGACGGCCGCCCCTGCGTTCCCGACACCACCGGCAGCCTCAACGACCGCCTCGGCCAGCGCCAGCGCACCCTTGCCGCCATCGGCCCAGTGCGTCGACTCGACCGCCGAAATCCCCTGACCGCGCAGGTGCTCGATCGCCGCGGTCATCTCCTCGTCAGTATCGGTGGGGAACCTGTTGAAGCACACGACCGGGGTCAGTCCGTAGATGTCGAGGAGGTTGCCGCAGTGGTGCTCGAGGTTGCTCATTCCGTCGATGACAGCATCGATGTTCGGCGTCTGCACGTCGGCGACCTCGATGCCGCCGTGGTACTTCAATGCCCGCAGGGTTGCCACGACGACCACGGCCGAGGGCCAGATACCTGCGGTGCGGCACTTGATGTCGAGGAACTTCTCGGCTCCCAGGTCGGCGCCGAAGCCTGCCTCGGTCACCGTCCAATCCCCCAGGGACAGCGCCGCCTTCGTTGCGAGCAGGCTGTTGCATCCGTGGGCGATGTTGGCGAAGGGACCGCCATGGATGAACGCCGGCGAATGCTCGAGGCTCTGGACCAGGTTCGGTGCCAGGGCGCTTCGCAGCAGCGCAGTCATCGCCCCGGCCGCGCCGATGTCACTGACCGTGATCGGTTCGCGACTCCGGTTGTGGGCGAGGACGATTCGCCCCAGCCGCTGCTTGAGGTCGATCAAGGAGGTGGACAGGCAGAAGACCGCCATGACTTCGCTGGCGACGACGATGTCGAAGGCGTCCTCTCGCGGCACTCCCCCGTTGAGTCCGCCGAGGCCGATGACGACGCCGCGCAGCGCACGATCGTTGAGGTCGACGACGCGCCGGATATGGATGCGGCGCGAGTCGACGTCGAGTTCGTTGCCGTGGTGGATGTGGTTGTCGAGCATCGTGGCGGCGAGGTTGTTCGCTGCGGCGATGGCTGCGAAATCGCCGGTGAAGTGGAGGTTGATGTCCTCCATCGGCACGACCTGGGCGTATCCCCCGCCGGCTGCTCCGCCCTTCATGCCGAAGACCGGGCCCATGCTGGGTTCGCGCAGAGCCAGCACCGCTTTGCCCACCTCCGGCTTCGACCGTGCGAGTTCGTTGAGCCCGTCGGCCAGCCCGATGCTCGTCGTGGTCTTGCCCTCGCCCGCCGGTGTCGGGCTCATGGCGGTGACGAGGATGAGGTGACCGTCGGTTGTGGTCTCGGCCGCCTTGTCGAGAACGTCGATGGGGACCTTGGCTTTCGTCCATCCGTAAGGCACTATGTCGTGTGATTCCAGGCCCAGGTCGGCGGCGATATCGATGATCGAGTCGAGCTCGGCGTTGAGCGCAATATCCATATCTGTGGTCATAAGGCCATCATGCCGCTTATGGTCCGTTTTGTGACCACCC
>NZ_JAKDJU010000288.1 GCF_030453725.1 Brevibacterium picturae | reverse complement strand
GGCGGATGGCCGTGGCGATGTCATCGGCGCGGTGGCAGTGCTGGTCGAAGGCGAGTTTTCCGTCGAGGACATCTGCCAGGGTCTCCTTCACGAGATCGCGTTCGAAGGGTGTGCCCTCCGCTTCGGCGTGGGCACGTTTCGCCTGATAGTTCTGGGCGTCGACGAACGCACCGCGGAGGACCTTCGCGGTTCCCATACGCGTGGACGGGGTGACGTTCTTCTCACCGTAGACGCGCTTCGGGTTCTCCCCGAGAGCGGACTTCACGGACAGATCCTGCGTCACGAGCATCTCGTCGACGATCCGGCCCCAGGTCTTGACGAAGGCGGTGCGACCGCCGATCGGATTGCCGGAGCCGGGTTTGATGAGCGCCGAGGTGACGCCTCCGCGCAGCGCATCCTTGAAGCCGAGCTCGGACGGGTCGATGCCGTCGAGGGCGCGCACCCCGGCCCCGTTGGGATCGGTCATCTCGTTCGTGTCATCACCGGAGACGCCTTCACCGTCCTCATGGACGCCGAGGTGGCCGTGGGCTTCGATGAATCCAGGCAGCACCCAGCGCCCGCCGGCGTCGATGATCTCAGTGTCGGCGGGCAGATCCTGTGCGGCGACAGTGCCGGGTTCCACCGAGGTGATCGTCTGGTCCGAGACCACGATGGTCCCCGATTCGATCGGTTCGGCGCGTCTGCCGTCGGCATCTGCGATGGGCAGAATCCGCGCATTGGTGATGGCGAAATCAGTGATCTCCGGAACCGGAACCGAACGATACATTGTGCTCCTCTTGCAGTGGCCTTCAATGATGAGATCCGTCTCGAATCGAGTCTACGCCAGGCGATCAGCACTGGTCACAATGCAGGGCCGCGACGAATCTGCTGCTCCCACCTGAATCTGGCACGGCCGATTCAGTATAGTGCGAAGTCAGAGAATCAAAGAGAGAAGGACCCCCGATGCTCCAGACCATCACGTCATACGTCGCGATCGGCGATTCGTTCAGTGAGGGGCTGATGGACCACGATCCGGACCGGGAGGACCGGTACCGGGGATGGGCCGATCGCCTCGCAGGCAAACTCGTCGACTCCCCCGTCGGCAGTCCCGAGCTCACCTACGCCAACCTCGCCATCCGCGGACGCCTCCTCGACCGGATCATCGACGAACAGGTGCCCAAGGCACTCGCCCTCAAACCGGATCTGGTCAGCTTCTGCGGCGGCGGCAACGACTGCCTGCGCCCGATGGCTGACATCGACGACCTCGCCGACCAGTTCGAACGGGCCGTCGTCGCCTTCCGCGAAGCAGGCATCGAGGTGCTCATGTGCAACGGATTCGACACGGAGATCAGCTCACCCCTGATCCGCGCCGTACGTCCACGTGTGGGCATCTACAACACCCATCTGTGGTCGATCGCGCAGCGTCACGGCTGCCACATGATCGACGTCTGGGGTCTGCGGCCGCTCTATGCCGACGACAATTGGGCCGATGACCGGATCCATCTGTCTCCCGCCGGCCATGACCTCGTCGCTCGGCAGGCGCTGGCCACGCTCGAGAGCGGGCATTCCCTGCCGGTGACGGGCTTCGCGATGCCCGCGCGTCCGACTCGTCCGATCCGGAACGTGATGAGCGAGGAGTCGAAATGGGCCCGCGAGCACTTCGCCCCGTGGGTCGGCCGGCGTCTGCGCGGGCAGTCCTCGGGCGACAAGCTTGATGCGAAGATTCCCGAGCTGACGCGAGTGCGCAAACCCGAATGAGCGCAGGCGATGACACCCCCTCCACTCGCTCGATGAGACAGGACGAGCGCTTCGCCGCCCTGGGCGCCGCCGGCAGTGCACCGGACTCGACGTGGGCTGCCTTCCGACGTGATTACGGAACCGATCCCGATCAGTTCCTCGAGGTCTACGGTGACCCGGGCACCGCCTCGGCGACGGTGATTCTCGTCCACGGCGGCTACTTCCGGCCGCGCACGGGCCTCGCCCATGCCAGGCCCATGGCCGTTGCCCTCGCCGAGGCGGGGGTGCTGTGCGTACTCATCGAGTACCGACGCTCGGGTGGGCAGCCCAACTGCTCAGATGACGTCACCGCCGCCATCGCGTTCGCGTGCGACTCGCTGTCGGACTGGGGTGTCAATGATCGAGCACGGCAGGATCTCATCGTGACCGGTCATTCCGCCGGAGGGTGCCTGGTGCTGGCCTGGGCGAGTCGCCTCGGCGAGGACGGACCCGAGTTCCGGCTGCGGCCCCTGGCTCCGATCACGGACCTGTTCCGGGAGGTCGAGGACGGTTTGGGCGAGGGCGCCGTGCTCGACTACATGGGCGCGCCGCCGGAGCAGGATCTGGCACCGTATATGCGGGAGGATCCGCGCTCTCGGGTGCTGCTCATTCCGGCTCGGGTGGATCTGCTCATCCTCCACGGCGATCGTGATCAGACGGTCGACATCGGTTTCTCACGGACGTTCCCGGCCCGACTGACCATCGCCGAGGGCGCCGATCACGCCGACCTCGTCGACCCCGCCTCCTCCTACTTCCCGCTCGTGCTC
>NZ_JAKDJU010000079.1 GCF_030453725.1 Brevibacterium picturae | reverse complement strand
CCGCCGAGGCGGACCCGGACAGCACCGAGGCGGACCCGGAAAACACCGACGAGCCCGACGGCAAGAACTGATCCCGAACCCCACTGCCCGCATCATCGGACGACCACAGCCGAATTCGAGAAGATCGAGGTGAGATGAGTACCGTCGAGCATGACTACGAGAATCTTTCCCCACTGACTCCCATCGCCGCCTCCGTCAGCTCCTCGGGCCTGCTGGGGGACCTGGCCGAGGCCAGCCGCAAACTCTCCCCGGAGCTCTTTCGGCGGCTCTTCGAGGTCTCACGCTCGCCCTCACTCCTCATCGCCACCGATTACGACGGCACGATCGCACCTATCGTCGATCACCCCGGCCACGCATTCCCGTTGGACTCCTCGGTTGACTCACTGCGCGCCCTCGCGCTGCTCCCGTCCACCTCGGCGGGGGTGATCTCCGGTCGCAGCCTCCGCGATCTCGCGGCGATGTCACGGCTTCCGCGGGAGGTCCACCTCTTCGGTTCCCACGGCGGCGAGACGGACACGGTGGCCATCGACACCCTCGATGAGGAACAGCGCGCGGCACTGGTTGATCTTCGGCGCGACATCTTCCGTGGACTTCCGGACGGGATCATCGAACACAAGACCACGGGCGCCGCCGTGCACCTGCGGGGACTCGACGAGGCGCAACGCCACCGGGTCGAAGCCGTTGTGAGCGAGCTCGTCGACACTCACACGATCTTCCCGACTCGGGGGAAGCAGGTCATCGACCTCTCCGTCGTCCCCTCTTCGAAGGCCGATGCCCTGATGCGACTGCGGCAGCAGACAGGGGCAGAGGTCGTCGTGTTCATCGGTGATGACACCGCGGACGAATTCGCCCTCGAGACGCTGGGAGAGGCCGACCTGGGACTCAAAGTCGGCCGCGACCCTGCAGAGACGCACGCGGACTTCCCGATCAGCTCCCCGGAGGAGGTCTCCGTCGTCCTCGCCGCGATCTACGAGCTGCGCAAATCCTGGCTCTTCGGCCGGCGTGCGACCCCGATCCATCGGCACAGCCTGCTGGGCAACGGACAGTCGACGGCCCTGGTCGATCCCTTCGGCAGCATCTGCTGGATGCCTCACCCGCTGCCGCACTCCTCGTCGATGTTCTCCGAGATCCTCGGCGCCGAGGCCGCCGGGTACTTCGCCGTCGACACCGAAGCCGGCACCGCCCCGCTGACCCAGCGCTACCTCACTCACTCGACGTTGTTGGAGACCCGGTGGCCGGGCCTGAACTGCGTCGACTACCTCGCACCGGTCGACGCGAACAGCGACGACACCATCGTCGTGCGCGTGCTCACCGGCGACACCGCGGCCCGGATCCGCTTCGCCCCGCGCCTCGACTATGCGACCGTGCCGACGCGGATGGTGCCCACCCACGACGGCGTGCAGGTGCTGGGCACCTCGGAGCCCATCTCCCTGATCGCGCCCGGCGTCGACTTCGAGATCAGTGAGGTCGGAATGTCCCACACCGCCGAGGCGGTTGTCGTGCCCTCTGATATGCCGGCTGGCGTCGTGGTCCTCGTCCTGGCCTGCGGCACCGGCACCGGTGACGCGAGGTTCATGGCCACAGGCGGTGAGCACCATGTGCGCGAACGCGCACTGAACTTCTGGACCAACTGGGTCGACACCCTTGATATCCCCGGCCATCACCGCGAAGAGGTCATCCGCTCGGCGGTGACCCTGCGCGCCCTCTGCCACGAACCGACCGGAGGGGTGCTCGCGGCGCCGACGACTTCCCTGCCCGAGGGCATCGGCGGCGTGCGCAACTGGGACTACCGCTACACCTGGCTGCGTGACGGCTCGATGACCGTCCGCGCCCTGCTCGCGCTCGGCTCCACCGGTGAGGCCGAAGGCTTCCTGTCCTGGCTGACCGGAATCCTGGACCGCACAGTGTCCCCCGAACAGCTCCACCCGCTCTACGCCGTCGACGGCTCCGCCCTGACCACCGAGGCGGTGCTGGCCCATCTGCCCGGATACGCCGGATCCCGTCCGGTGCGGGTGGGAAACGCGGCCGAACACCAGGTCCAGCTCGACGTGTTCGGCCCGATCACCGAGCTCCTCAACGATCTCAGCGAGCACCTCGGCGATCTTCCGGATTCGTATTGGCGTCTGACCTGTCAGATGGTCGAAGCCGTGAGCAAGCGGTGGTTCGAAGCCGACCACGGCATCTGGGAGGCCAGGCGACCACCCAAACACAATGTCTACACGCGTGTGATGTGCTGGGTGACGGTCGATCGGGCGCTGCGCATCGCCGAGCGCTTCGACCGTGACCTCCCCGGCGCCTGGCGGCAGCTGCGGGAGGAGATCGCCCACGATGTGCTCGACAACGGCTACAACGACGAGGTCGGGGCCTTCACCGTTGCCTACGGTGAGACCGACCTCGACTCGGCGTGCCTGTTCGTGGGGTTGTCGGGGTTGCTTCCGGCCGACGATCCGCGGTTCGTGTCGACCGTGGATGCGATCGAGCGTGAGCTGCGGGCCGGGCCGACGGTCTTCCGCTACCGCTACGATGACGGGCTTCCGGGGCTCGAGGGCGGCTTCCACATCTGCACGACCTGGCTCATTGAGGCCTTCATCAAGGTCGGGCGCATCGATGACGCCTGGGATCTGTTCAGGCAGATGGACAACCTGCTCGGGCCCACCGGCCTGCTGGCCGAGGAGTACGATCCGGTTGCGGAGATGCACTTGGGCAACCACCCGCAGGCCTATTCGCACCTGGGCTACATCCGAGTCGCCCAGATGCTCGACGCCTACCGCCCGAGCTGAGCACAGCATACGGCCACCGGCAGCCGGCCACCGGCAACCGGCCACCGGCCACCGAGAAACGGGTCGAGTGTCAATAAACGGGTTCACGCGTGTGTTTCTCGACACGCAACCCGTGCCTCGGCGCAGGTGGCGTAGCCTCACTCGACGAGGAGGGTGACCACCTCGGCGATGCAGGCGGGGCGCTCTTGGCCTTCGATCTCGATGACGTGCTTGAGGATGACCTGGGTGCCCTTGTCTCCGGGAATGACCTCGTTGACGCTGACTCTCCCGCGCAGGCGCGAGCCGACCGGGACCGGCTGGGCGAAGCGGACCTTGTTGAGACCGTAGTTGACGCGGATGGACACGCCTTCGATGGTGAAGATCTCGGACGAGAACTTCGGGATCAGGGACAGGGTGAAGAAGCCGTGGACGATCGTCGAGCCGTAGGGACCGTCAGCGGCGCGCTGCTCGTCGATGTGGATCCACTGGTGGTCGTCGGTGACATCGGCGAAGGTGTTGATCGCGGCCTGGTCGATCGTCATCCACTCGGACGAGCCCAGCTCGGTGCCGACGAGCGACGTGATCTCATCGATTCCATTGAGTGTGCGCATTCTTCGTTCTCCTTTGATCCGTGACTGTCGTGGGTGGTGGGCCTCAAGCGTATTCTTAGCGGACATTCGATGGAAGGAATGTCGGTACTGGCACCTTACTTGTTCTCATCGGTCTTGGCACCGGTGCGTCCGGGATTCGGTTAGGTTGGTGGCATGGAATCTCTGTCAGAACCTCTGGGTGAGTCGCTGACCCAGCCGCTCTCACCTCGGTGGATCGACCGTCCCGCCGGGTATCGGGACTTCGAATCGGCCTTTTTCGTCGGCCATGGCCGTGACACCTTCGACCGGTGCGCGGAGGAGCTTCTGCACTGGGAAGTCAAGATCCGCAGCGGATTCGACATCGATGTGGGCTCCCTTGGCACCGTTGCGGAGTACTCGGGCGTCGACACCGGCGTCCCGCGGGTCCAAGCCGGCCAGGAGCCGACGATCTTCGTGCGTCTGGGTCCGTTCCGCCTGCCCGAACCTGCCCGCGTCATCGAGGTCTTCGAGTCCGAGACACGTTGCGGCTTCACCTACGCGACGTTGCCCGGGCATCCGATCACCGGAGAGGAGTCATTCATCCTCATCCACACTCCCGACGACCGAGTCTTCCTCGTGCTGCGTTCGGTCTCACAGGCGGGGGTGGGCATCTGGCGCCTCGGCGAACCAGCCGTCCGTCTCGCCCAGATCATCTACCGGCGCAGGTACGCTCGAGCCCTGCGCGGCTAAGCCGACTCCAAATACTGCTTGAGCGCCTGATCCTGAGCCTCAGGATCAGGGAACACGGCCTCGGTTCGAGCACCGCCGCTGACCGGATCGTTGCTGAAGATCAGGCGGATGCCCAGCAGACGGGCCTGCCCCTGTGCGATGACGAGCCCCAGTCCCATGCCGCCGCCGCCCGCGGAGACGAAGCGGGTCGGGCCGGTGTTGACGATGTCGGGCGGGTAGCCGGAGCCGGAGTCGGTGATCGTGATGCTGCGGGTGCTCGTCTCCAGGCGGATCGGGTCCCCGCCGTGCTTGATCGCGTTGACCAGCAGGTTGGTGACGATGCGTTCGAACCGCCGGACGTCGGTGACCAGTGTCGAGTTGAGCGCTGCCAGGTGAGTGTCGATCTCGTGGCCGCCCAATGCCCCGGAGGCCGTCATGGTTCCCAGCAGCGACTGGACCGTCTGGTCGATGTTGACGCGTGTGAACTCGGGGTTCGCGCGACCCGCATCGAGGCGCGAGACTTCGAGCAGGTCTTCGACGAGAACCTGCATGCGCTTCACCCGATCCTTGACGAGTTCGGCGGGACGCGAATCCTCTTCGAGCAGGTTCGCGGCGTTGACCAGCCCGGTCAGCGGGGTCCGCATCTCGTGGGCCAGGTCCGCGGTGAAGCGCTGTTCCGAATCGATGCGCTCGGTCAGCCTGGTCACAGCGGTATCGACCGCCGAGGCGAAGGCCGCGACCTCCTGATCTGTGTCGTCGACGACATCGGCGATCCGGATGCTCGTGTCCCCGGCCGCAATCTTCCGCGCGGCCTGGGCACCCAGGGTCAACCTGCGTGAGATGCGCCCGGCCACGATGGAGCCGACGCCGCCGACGACCAGCGCGGAGCCGATCATTCCCACCAGCAGCGCCTGATCGATGCGGCCGATGAGTTCCTGGCTGTCCTTGGTCGAGGCGCGCACGGAGATGACCTCTGTGTAGGTGCCGACCTCGATCGGGGCGGCCGCCCACACGATCTCCTCACCATCGACCTCGGAGCGCATCGTCACGCTCTGACCCTTGAGCGCCTGGGCACGTGCTTGCTTGGGCAGCGCAGGATCGTCGATGCGGGCGTTGAGTGTGAGTACCCCGGTCTCGGAGAAGATGGCGACGGAGTTCGCGAGCTGTTCGGTCACGGTCGACCGCATCCGGTCGTCCTCGGCGCGCGCCGCAGACTGACGCAGCACGATGGAGCAGGAGAGTACGGCGATGATGACCGACGCAACGATGAGAAGGGAGATCTTCCAGCGCAGTGACATGCGATCAGCCCGCGAAGCGGTATCCGAATCCGCGGACGGTCTCGATCATGCTGGCGCCGATCTTCTTCCGCAGGCGCTGAATGTGGACATCGACGACACGGGAGTCGCCGGCCCATTCGTAGCCCCAGACGGTGAAGGCGATCTTCTCACGGGAGTAGACGTGTTCGGGCTGTTCGGTCAGCAGCAGGAGGACACGCAGCTCGGTGGGGGTGAGGTGAACCTCCTCGCCGTCGATCTCGACGGTCAGCCGACCGGTGTCGAGAACCAACGAGCCCAAGCGCGTCCGGAACGGGCCGAGGTCACCATCGGGTTCGACATTGGCATTATTCGTCTCGGTCGCCCCCGAGTAGCCACCCTGGCCGGATCCCGACTGCGCATTCGGTGAGCTGTTGGGGCGGGGAGGAACGGTGACGTCGACGCCGATCATCTGCTCGTCGCCGTCCAGATCCGCCGAGGTGAATTTCCCGCCCGCACCCAGGAACGTGTCGTCGGATTCGAGTTGGGCCTTGAGGCGTTCGCGTGTGTCCATGCCGGGGCTGGCGCCGAGCACTTCGGGGATGCCGTCCCCGGTGATCATGCCGCCGGGGCCGATCACGGTTTCATGCTCCTCGTCCATTTCCGTACCAGGGGAGTAGCCGAGCTTATCGGTGCCGGTGGTGATGAAGCGTCGGACGACGGCGCGGATGCGGGCATTGAGCACCTGCATGTCGAAGGGCTTGGTGAGGTAGTCGTCGGCCCCGGCTTCGAGCGCCTGGACGATGTCGATCGCGTCGGAGCGTGCGGAGATGATGATGATGGGAATGGTGGAGCGCTCGCGGACGGCCCGGCAGATCGAGGCGCCGTTCATGGTGGGCAGCATGAGGTCGAGAAGCAGAACGTCGGCACCATGTGCAGCGACGAACTCGTACCCCTCACGACCATCGGCGAATGCCGAGACCGTGTAATCGAACCGTTCCAGGCCGATCTGGGTCGTCTCACGGATGACCTCGTCATCCTCAACCAGAACAATATGCATTACGTTTCTCCATTAAGCCGCGTGAAGCGTTGACCCGGTTCAAACCTACCTTCGTGCAGGCGGAAGACCTGCACCGACCATCCCGAAGGGCAGCAGGCATCGTCGCCGTCGGCATACATCGCCTCCTGCACGACCAGTGTCCCATTCTTACCTGGGCTGAGTTTGAGTTGGTTGCCGGTGGCGATCAGTTCGAGTCGGGGTTTGCCGTCCTTCTCGCTGATGACTGCGCCCGCGACGACCTCGCTCTTCTGCTGCGGGTTGGCCACAGTGACGAGTTGGAATTTCTGATCGCCGCTGAGGAAGGGCGTCGAGAATTTGAGGCATTCCCTGCATTCGGCGACGACCTTCGCAGACTCCCTTGCTTCCCCGGTCACTGCGTTTCCCGAGGCGTCGACGATGGCCCTGCGGATCTCTTTGAGGGAGAACGGCTCGTCGGGTGGTCCGGAATCCTCCTTCGGAGATTCGAATTGAGTGGGGGATGTCGCATTTTCCGGTTCCACCCGCAGGCCCTTGTCGGGACCGCACGCGGCCATGCCGGCGAGTGTGAACGCCGCAAGAGCACTTGCGATCACTGTTCTCGTGACTGTGTGCGCGCACGACTTCTGACCAGGGGAGACCTGGTTCCGTCTGAGCGGGCGCGACACCTCAACAGAGGGGCGCCGAATAGGGGTGTGCACGTAGACATTTTGGCGTGTTCTGGCCGGGTAGTCCACTCGTGCCCCTGAACTGGGGAGTCAGGAACCGCCGCGTCCCCGCGTTTCTGCCCTGTTCTCTGCCGGCCTCGGTGCGCCGATTCTCAGCTGAGGTCGGTACGCTGGGGGCATGGCAGCATCGAAGTCTGAGAAGAAGTCCACCAGCACCGTGTCCTATAAGGATGCGCTCAAAGTGGGGCTCGTCTGCGGCGTGGTCGTTCTGATCCTGTCGATCATCGTGACCCGTGCTTGGCAGGACGGGACCGCATTCGGGTACGCCTTCGTCTACGCGGGCGCCGCATTCGTCTTGGTCAGCGCCTGCGCCTGCATCCTCAATTGGGTGCTGCGCAATGACACCCAGAACGACGATCAGACCTACCCGATTCTCAAATGAGCTGCCCGGCCCTGCAGTGACGACCGTCAGCTGCGGCCCCGCAGTGCCGATCGTCATTTCAGTCCCCGTGCCCACTGTCAGCTGCGGCCCGCCTCGGCGACTCTGAACCGCGGTGACGTAAGGTCTCCCCATGGAGACATGGAACACAGAACTCACGCCGCTGTCCTTTCTGCGCAGATCCGCCGACGCCTTCCCCGATAGGCGCGCGGTCGTCTACAACGATCAGTCTCTGACGTATCGAGAGTTCTTCGCGGCCGTGGAGAAGAGGGCACACGCCCTGCGCGCGGCCGGAATCGAACCCGGCGACCGGGTGGCCTACCTGATGCCCAACATTCCCGAGATGCTCATGGCCGCCTACGCGGTGCCCTTGGCAGGGGGTGTGCTCGTGCCGATCAACACCCGCCTGGCTCCCGAAGAGGTCCGCTACATCTGCAACCACAGTCAGGCGAAGTTGCTGGTCGTGGACTCGCAGCTGTGGCCCAGCGTCACCCCGATCGTCGACGGTCTCGACACCGTCGCGAGCATCGTCGACGTCGAGGACACGACTCTGACCGCGCCCGCCGAGGTGGCCCGACCCGATGTCATGTCGCCGGCCGTATCGACGTTGGCACAGTTCCTGGCCGAAGCCGCCGAGGACGCCCCGGACCTCACGTGGGGCGTTGAGGATGAGAGGGCGACGCTGTCCATCAACTACACCTCAGGCACCACAGGACGGCCCAAAGGCGTGATGTACACCCACCGCGGCGCCTACCTCAACGCATTCGGCGAGGTCTTCCACTCCGGCCATGACACCGACAGCGTCTACCTGTGGACGCTGCCGATGTTCCACTGCAACGGCTGGTGCACCGGCTGGGCGCTGGCCGCCGCCGGCGGAACACAGGTATGCCTGCGCGAGGTGCGCGGGGACGTGATCTGGGAGCTCATCGACCGTCACCGCGTCACCCACCTCAACGGTGCACCGACGGTGATGTCGACGATCATCAACGCCGAGGCCTCGCATTCCCTCGACCACGGGGTCACAGCGACGATGGCAGGAGCACCGCCGAGCCCGACCCTGATCTGGCAGATGGAGGAACTGAACTTCGCCATCGTGCACGTCTACGGCCTGACGGAGACCTACGGACCGTACACGGTCTGCGAATGGCAGGACTCGTGGGAGGGTCTCGACGACAGGTCCCGCGCCCGGCTCCTGTCTCGCCAGGGTGTCGGCATGGTCCAGGCCGATTCCGTGCGTGTGGTGACGATCGATTCGGGCGATGAGCTCGTCGACGTTCCGAGAGACGGTTCCACGATCGGGGAGATCGTGATGCGCGGAAACAATGTGATGAAAGGGTACTTCCGCGATCCCGAGGAGACCGAGAAGGCGTTCCAGGGAGGCTGGTTCCACTCCGGTGACCTCGGTGTGATGCACGAGGACGGATATATCGAACTGCGTGACCGTTCGAAGGACATCATCGTTTCCGGCGGTGAGAACATCTCGACCGTCGAGATCGAACAGGCGATCGCCTCCCACGCCGCAGTCCTCGAGGTCGCCGTCATCGGCGTCCCGGACACCAAGTGGGGCGAACGGCCCAAGGCGTTCATCACCGTGCGCGAGGGCCAGCCGGTGACCGAGGACGAGATCATCGAGCACGTGCGCACGCAGATCGCGAAGTACAAGAGCCCACGCGAGGTCGAACTCGTCGAGGCCCTGCCGAAGACTTCGACCGGCAAGATCCAGAAGTTCGAACTGCGCAACCAGGAATGGGGCGACGGCGAGTCGCGCATCCAGGGGTGACGCACCTGGGCCCACACCCGTCGGAAACGGATGTGGGCCACGGTGTTCGGCGGGTGTGTTGTTCTAGCGGAAACGCAGCAGCCGCAGGCTGTTGAGGACGACGAACACCGAGGAGAACGCCATAGCAGCACCGGCGATCATAGGGCTGAGCAGACCGAACGCGGCGACCGGGACGGCCGCCGTGTTGTAGGCGAAGGCCCAGAACAGGTTGCCCTTGATCAGACTCAGGGTCTTCCGGGACAGGCGGATCGCCTGCGGAATCTGCCGGGGATCTGACCGCACCATGGTGATGTCGGAGGCGGCCATCGCCGCATCGGTGCCCGAACCCATCGCAATGCCCAGATCGGCACCGGCCAAGGCTGCGGCGTCGTTGACTCCGTCACCGACCATGGCCACCGCCTGCCCCCGAGACTGCAGCTCATTGACCACGGCGATCTTGCCCTCGGGCCTGACATCGGCGCGGATCTCGGTGATGGCGAGCGAACCGGCGACCACCTCGGCGGCCTGGGCATTGTCCCCGGTCAGGAGGACCGTGTTGATGCCCAGCGAGTGCAGCTCGGTGATCGCCTCGGCGGCACCGGTCTTGATCTCATCGGCGACGAAGGTCAGACCGCGGAACCGCGAGTCGATGGCCAGTGCGACGATCGTGGCGCCGGTGGGCACGGCAGCGGCCGGGAACGAGACGTCGATACCGCGCTCCCGGAGCAGATCCGGGCGACCGGCGAGCACCTCGGCGCCGTCGATCCTGGCCTGCAGGCCACCGCCGGGAATGGTGTCGAAGCCCTCGATGCCGGACCGGTCGATGGTGGCGCTGGTGCTGCGAGCCGTGCTGCCCTCTGTGCTGCCAGCGGGCCCGACTGCCTCGCTCATGGTCGCGACTCGAGCATCGACGATCGCACGAGCCACCGGGTGCTCACTCTGTGATTCCAGCCTGGCCAGGATCGCGAAGTCGCCCTCGCGCAGCTGCGTCTCCAGCAGGGTCATGACGCCAGTGGTCAGGGTGCCCGTCTTGTCGAGGACGACCGTGTCGACCGAACGCGTCGACTCGAGCGCCTCGGGCCCGGAGACGAGGATGCCCAGCTGCGAACCGCGTCCGGACGAGACCGCCAGCGCCGTCGGTGTGGCCAGGCCGAGGGCACAGGGGCAGGCGATGATGAGGACGGTGAGTGCGGCGTGCAGACCCAACGCCCAGTCGCCGGTGAGCAGGCCCCAGGCCAGGAGCGTGAGAATGCTGATGGCGAAGACGATGGGCACGAACACGGCAGAGATCCGGTCGGCCAGACGCTGCACGGCCGGCTTGCCGGTCTGCGCGCGGCTGACCAGATCGGCCATGGCCGCCAAGGTCGTATCGGACCCGACCCGGGTGGCACGGACCTCGAGCACGCCCGAAGCATTGATCGTCGCCCCCGTGACCGTGTCGCCGAGGCCGACCTCGACGGGCACCGATTCGCCGGTGAGCATCGCCTCGTCGATCGCGGAGTGGCCGGCGACCACCTCGCCGTCGGTGGCGATCTTCTCACCCGGACGGACGACGAAGACATCGCCGACCGTGAGCTCATCGATCGGGACCTGGACCTCCACTCTGGTGTCGGAGGCGGAGTCGCTTCGAGGCTCGGCGGCCGAGTCGGCCCGAGGCTCGGCGGCCGTTGGGTCCGAGTCGCGCAGCACGCTCGCGGACTTCGCCCCCAGGCTCAGCAGCTCCTTGAGAGCGGCGGTGGCCCGAGTCTTCGCCCGGTCCTCGGTGAGCCTGCCGATGAGCAGGAACACCGTGATCGCGGCCGCAGCCTCGAACCACACGTGATATTCGCCGGGGATCTGCCAGCCGTATCCGTCGACGACGGCACGGCCAAGGGTGATGTAGGAGTAGACGCTGGCGACGATGATTCCGACGCTGACCAGGGTGTCCATGGTCGTCGACCGTCCGCGTGCGGCCTTGAACGCCGCCGAGTGGAAGGGCCACGCGCCCCAGGTCACGACCGGCAGGGCGAGGATCGCGACGATCCACTGCCAGCCGGGAAAATGCCAGCTCATGACCATGGAGACGGCCACGATCGGCACGGCCAGGATCAGCGATCCGATGAAGCGGGGGCGCAGGTGCCGGGGGTCGTAGTCGACGATCTCGGGTCCGCTCGCCGAGGCGGTTCTGACGGTGGCACCGTAGCCGGCCCTCTCGACGGCGGTCATGAGATCGTCATCGCTGAGTTCGGACTCGACGATGACATGAGCCGAATTCAGCGGGAGGTTGACCTCGGCGCTGACTCCGTCCAAGCGGGTGAGCTTCTTCTCGATGCGAGCCGAGCACGACGCGCAGGTCATTCCCGTGATGTCGAGATCGACCTCGCGAGACATCACTTCACCTCGTAGCCGGCTTCGTCGACGGCCGCGCTGATCGCGGTGTCGTCGAGGTCCCCTTCAGACGTGATCGTCACGGGGGAGGATCCGCCGGCATTGAGCTCGACGGCGACCTCGGTGACCCCGGGCAGAGCCCCGAGCTCTTCCTGCACGGCGCCCACGCAGTGGCCGCAGGTCATTCCGGTGACGTTGATGGTGGTGGTCGTCATGATGTGTCTCCTGTCGTCGCGTGTCATCACCGACAGGTGCGCCGATGATGGTGCCCTCAGCTCTTGATGAGCCGGGCGATAGCGGCTGAAGCCTCTTCGATCTTCTTGCGGGCGGCGTCGTCATCGCCTGAGGATGCGGCGTCGACCACGCAATGAGCGATGTGCTCTTCCAAGAGGTTGATGGAGACCGCGTGCAGCGCGGCCGTTGCTGCGGAGACCTGGGTCAGGATGTCGATGCAGTACTTGTCGTCATCGATCATCTTTCCGATCCCACGGACCTGACCTTCGATCCGTTTCATCCGCTTCGCAAGGGCGTCCTTCTGCGGGGTATATCCATGATGCTCAGTCATGACCATACTGTATACCCCCTTAGGGTATTGGTCAAGAGAGAGCACCGACCCTCCGGGGGCCTCCCCGCCGATTGTGCAATTGGTCTCACGGTGGGCGCTCCGCGTCGCCGAGCTCCTACAATCGAATCATGCGCGTTGCCAGACTGTACCGATTCCCCGTCAAAGGGTTCCCCGCCGAAGAGATCCCCGAGGCGGATGTGCGCACCGACCGAGGCATCCTCGGCGACCGCATCGCCGCGTTCACCAACGGCAGCCTCGACGTCCCCGAGGACAGCTGGCACAGATACTCCGCCTTCACCGTACTCAAGAACGACACCGACCTGCAGAAATGGCAGGTGTCCATCGACCTCGCCGAGGCGGACGCTCAGTCCGCGACGACCGCGCCCGACGCCGAGGCGGTTGAATCCTCCGCGGCGACCGTGGCCGCTCCGACGGCGAGCGTGACGCTGACGTCTCCGACGGAGGAGTCCACGACGTTCCGCACGGATGACCGGGACTCCAGGGCCGCCTCGGCGGAATTCCTCTCTTCACGCATACCCCCGCAGGGTGACTTCCCACGTGCACTCAGCGTCGCGGACCAGGGGATGTTCGACTCGCAGGCTTCGGGGATCTCGATCATCAATCCGGCCACGGTCACCGCGATCTCACAGACCGCCGACGGACAGGCAGCCCTGGGCCCGGACGAGACCGAACTCGACCCGCTGCGCTTCCGCGGCAATGTCCTCGTCGACGGACTCGAACCCTTCGCGGAGTTCGCGCTCATCGGCAAGATCGTCCGCTTCGGCGGGGTTCGTCTGGCCATCACCCAGGCCATCGAACGCTGCCCGGCGACGACGGTCAATCCGGCCACCACCGCCGTCGACGTCAACGTCCCTCGGGTCCTGGCCTCGGCATGCGGACACCTGCACTGCGGCGTCTACGGTCGGATCCTCGAATCGGGCCTGGTCGGCACCGGCGATGAGATCGAGATCGAAGGCGAGGCCCCGCGTGAGCTCGTCAAGACCGCGCGGACCCCGCGCTTCATGACGGTGTTGGGCAGCCAGCAGATCTGCAATGACATCGTCGAGGTCTCCCTGCGCGATGACCAGGGCTGGATCCGCGAATTCGACGAACCCGGCACCAACCTGCGCGTTCACCTCGACCTCGGCGAACCGTTCTGGCGAACCTATACGATCACGGACGTGACCGAGGACATCGTGTCGATCGCGGTCCGCACCCAGGGCAAGGGCTCCCGGGCCGTCGCCGAACTCGCTCCCGGCCAAGCGGTCCTGGCTTCGGGGCCACACGGAACCATGACCGCCGAGAGGGTCTTCGGTGGCACGACCGCGCTGGTCACCGCCGGCATCGGCATCACGCCGAGCCTCGGACTGCTGCGCGGAGCCGAGCTGCCGGGAACCCACAAGATCAAGCTCTTCCACGTCGACCGCGACCATCGGACGGCCTGCCTGTGGGACCGCCTGCAGAAGCGTGCCCACGGCCGACAGATCCCGGTCGAGACCCATCACAGGGACACAGCGAGCCAGGGGCGACCAGGTCACGCCGAGCTCGTCGATTGGCTGGCGGGGAGCGACAACGTCATGGTCTGCGGGCCCGCAGACTTCACCGCCGCGGTGCTCGAGGCCAGCGACGAGGCCGGAGTCCCGGCCGTGCACCAGGAGACCTTCGCCTCTCCGAACACCGGCATGAGCGAGGCCATCGCCCGGTGCTCGCCCGCCGAGGTGACCCTGGAGGATTCCGGCACCAGCTTCCTCTGGGAGCCACAGCAGGGAACCCTGCTCGATGCTCTGGAGGCACGTGGCCTGCGGGCCGACAGCTCCTGCCGCGGCGGCTCATGCGGCACCTGCGCCGTGTCCTTGGCCGCCGGCTCGGTCATCTACCCCGTGGAACCGGCTGCGCGGATCACCGCCGACGAGGTGCTCGTGTGCTCCGCCGTCCCCTCCGGGCCGATCAGCCTCGGTATCTGA
>NZ_JAKDJU010000287.1 GCF_030453725.1 Brevibacterium picturae | reverse complement strand
GCCGAGCGCGCACTGGCCGACGTGCATGAGCGTGACGAGACGGTCGCACGACTGGAAGGACGGCTGATCGAGGCCGAGAAGTCCCGCCGCCTCACCGCCGACGACATCACCGACGGGATGATGGCGCGGGGCCTGAGCGCTTACTGGGGTCAGTACCAAAACGGCAACGACGAGGAAGTTGTCCGCGACATTCTCGCCTCCGCTCTCACCGAACCCCAGCGGCCCGAGGGTGCCGAGGACATCAAGCCCGAGATCCAGTCGTGGCTCAGGTCTGCTACCGGTGGCGTCGGCGCGCTCACGCCCGAGCGCGTGGAACGCCTGGCCGACTTCCTGGCCGAGCGTGGCGTCCGAGTCGTCACCGAGGAGCAGCCGTGAAGCGCCGCGCCAAGGTGCTCCGAATGCTGAGAATCGGGGTCGGCACGAGATACGGGCAGGGGTGGAGTGCGTGGGTCTACTACGACGACTGCCACCACATCAGCGGGGCGTTCAGTGTCCACCCCACCCACGCCGCCGCTCTCGCGCACGCAATCGAGCAGGTCTACCCGAAGGAGAGCCGATGACCACCGACGATTTCACCACCGCCGCACGCGCCGAAGGGCAGGCGCGCATCACAGCCATGCTCGAAGTGTCGGGAGCCTCCGCTGATATTCGTGCATGGTTCCCCGCTGGCTTCGAGAAGGGTGCCGTGTGGGCACGCGACCACCTCGCACAGCAGGAGCCGACCGACGCCGAGGTCGAAGCCGCCGCGCGGGAGATCGTCAAGCGGGTGTTCCTCCTATCGGAGGAGAGGCCGTGGGAGGACCCGGGGGTGGTCGGGGAGTGGAAGCCGGTCGCCCGCGCCGTTCTCACCGCCGCGAAGGAGGCCCGGTCATGATCCACTCCTTCCCCCTGCACGAGGGCTCTCCGATCGCCCGCGTATGGCTCGCACAGTGCGACGTGTGCGACCGATGGGTGCGGACGCCCTATCTGCGGGACGGCCCTGCACGAGACGCGATCATCGCGGACGGCTGGCGATCCGTGAACACCCACCCGATGGACACATGCCCGGACTGCCTGGCGCGAGAGGAGACACCGTGACCGTCTACAGCGACCGTGACGCGCTCCGACGCGTCATCGCCCAGCGCGACACCCTCAGTAAGCGGATCAACACCGCCATCGCTATCCATACCGAGGACGACGGGCGCTGCACGTACTGCCGACACCCTGACGGGACCGGAGAGTACACCAGCCCCGCATGGCCGTGCCCCACCGTCGCAGCGCTCACCGAGGAGACCCCGTGATCGACAGGACCCACAAGCACTGCGTCACCTGCTACCGACTGGGCGAGGAGGCTGAGCGCACCGCGAAGGAGCAGGGCACGGATCACTGGTCGTCCTA
This sequence comes from Brevibacterium picturae, assembly GCF_030453725.1. Classification (GTDB taxonomy): domain Bacteria; phylum Actinomycetota; class Actinomycetes; order Actinomycetales; family Brevibacteriaceae; genus Brevibacterium; species Brevibacterium sandarakinum_A. The sequence goes on along the minus strand of NZ_JAKDJU010000287.1, from coordinate 1,190 downwards.
CGACATGACCCCAGACGGCACCGAGCACTCCGCTCTCTACCTGGACAAGGAGACCCCGTGAAGCTCTACAAGCCCGTCCTGATCGATTCTGCTGAGCTTCCCATGGACAAGTTCCCCGAGGGCACGACCGCGACTCATCCTGACCACTGGCCCGTTGAGCGATGCTCATGCTCTCGCTGGGAGAGCGACGGCGCGGACCGATATGACCCTGACATGATCGGCTGGACGGCTCTCGTGCCCATCGAAGCCGAGGAGGAGACGATCCGTGACGGTGACTGGATCGCCCGCACCCAGGTCCGCTACATCACCGAATGGGAGGACGCATGACCCTTGAGCAGATCGACCCGGACAAGCTGCGGGCCGAAATGGAGGCCCTGGACCCCGACGACCTCGAAGCCGTCTACATCTTCCCGCACCAGGTGCTCGCCCTCCTCGAACAGATCGACCAGGCCGAGGCTGAGCGGGACTACCGGAAGCGCGAGAACAGGGAGCTGCGAGACCAGCTACGCCACATGATTGACTCGTGGCACTCCCTGGACGCACAGGTCGCCCGCGCTACCCAGGCCGAGGCTGAGCGGGACGAATGGCGACAGACCGCGCAGGACGAACACGCGGCGGCACTCGACCTGATCGAAGTCGTGAAGGAACGGGATGCGCGGATTCAAGCCGTCGATGCCGAACTGCTCTACGCCGAGCTGCACGGCAACCCCGAGGTGTGGACGCACGACATCCGCCGCGCACTGGAAGGATGACCGCATGAGCGACTACGACAACCGCCGCGCCGACGCCTACGAAGACCGCCTGCGCGTCATCCACGAGCTGACCAAGACCCCCGGACCGGCAGTCCTGATCCTCGAACAGATCGCCAAGCTCACCGACCCTGACGACGTGGAGAAGCTCAAGGGCCGCGCACTGGACGGTGACGCATGACCCGCTTGACGCTCGTCGGGTCCACCGACCAGGAAGCGCCACCGGGTGAACCCCGCGACGTGTTCATGACCCAGTACCAGGAAGCACGCGATCAGGTCGTGACCCTCCTCGAACGGCTCGGAGACCCGATCATGACCGGCATCCTCCACTCCGGAGGGAAGGTCAACCGGCAAGTCATGGTCGCCGCCCGCGAGCACGCTCAACGCGGCCCTCCGCAGTTGAGCGTGGTCGTGTCGTGACGCAAGACGGCTCGTGTCCTT
>NZ_JAKDJU010000286.1 GCF_030453725.1 Brevibacterium picturae | reverse complement strand
TGCCCTGGGGTGGAGCATCATCGGAGCACTTCTGATCAGCGCCGTCCTCGGCGTCGTCATCAACATCACGGCCTCTCCGCTGCTGGCCAAGATTCTCGCGATTCCGATGCCCTACATGGCACCGGCGATCCTCATGCTGGCTCTCATCTCCTGCTACAGCATCCACAACTCGGCGACCGACGTCTACATCGCGCTGGGCTTCGGAATCCTCGGCTACGTGATGCGCCTGGTCGGCATGTCACCGGCCCTCTTGGTCATCGGCCTGGTACTGGGGGAGATGCTCGAACGCAACCTGCAGCAGGCGCTCGGCCTGACCGGTGGCGACTTCGGAGCCGTGGTCTCCCAGCCGATCGTCATGGTCTTCCTCGCCATCGCCGTCCTCTCCCTGCTGACAGCACTGCCATGGAAGCGGTTGTTGGGGGAGCGCTTTCTGGGGAAGCGCGGATCCGACGCCGCATCGAAGGAGAAGGCCGACCGGTAGAGTCGTGTGATTCAATGGCTTGTCACCGGGGGATCGGTGAGCAGACGATAAGGAGACGATATGTCGCACGATCCGCGATTGACCGAAGCCGCCTACCAGGGCCCAGCCCTCGAGGCGGATCCGGACTTCTACCGGCCCATCGGCGAACAGACCGAAGCCCGCACCGTGGTCAGTGAGCTCACCGTGCAGATCCGCTCCGGAGAAGCCTGGGAAGTCCCCGCCGGACACGTCTGTCGAATCTCAACAGTCGACGGTCCTCAGGTCGGGGACCTCAACCTGTGGAACCGGCACGACCCCAGGGAGCGGTTCTGGGCCTCGCGCACACGCCAACTCCAGGCGGCACACCTGTCGACTTATGACCGCCTGTGGTCGACTCTGCCCTTCCTGCGGCCCATGGCCACGATTGTCGGCGATACCCTGGCCGACTACGGCACCGACGCCGAAGGCGGACGGCTCCATGACACCCTCGGCACCCGGTGCGACCCTTATGTGTCCCAGATGCTCAACGGCGTCGACTTCGACTACCACTGCCATTCGAACCTCGTCCGAGCAGTTCTGCCCTTCGGACTCACCGAATTCGATGTCCACGACGTGCTCAATGTCTTCCAGTGCACGGGGCTCAATGACAAAGACGAGTACTTCATGAAGACCTGCCCGGCCAAGCCCGGCGACTACTTCGAGTTCTTCGCCGAACAGGACCTTCTGGCTGCCCTCTCTGCCTGCCCGGGCGGGGATCTCTCGGCACCGATGTTCGGTGACGGCAATGCGGACCCGGTGGAGAACTGCCATCCTCTCAAGGTCACGGTCTACCGGCTGACCGACGACCTCCTCGGCGACTGGAGCGAACCTCAGTCACCGAAGTATCGGGGCATGCACGGGCTGACGCCCCAGACGTGGACCTGACACCTCTGATCGCGTGATCGATGCGCCAGACACCACGATCGCATCAGACGAAGACCACCTCGACACGGCACCCATGGAGGTCCGGCACATGACGCAATCCTCGCTCCTCGGCCGCTATGCGGAACGGCTCGGCCTGAGTGATTCCGTCCCTGAGCTGCACCGGCGTGCACGCGGATCGCGAGCGGAGGTCCTCGACCTCCTCGATGAGATTCTCGTTGCGCACACGCACTCGATCTGCTTCGAAAACCTCGATGTCACCGCGTTCAGGGTCAGGGGCGACCTCAGGGCCGTCGCCATCGATATCGACGGGGTCGCCGACAAACTGCTCACCGCCGGTCGGGGCGGCTACTGTCACGAACATGCCTCACTTATCCGCACGGTCATCACCGAGTTGGGGCTGAGCGCACATCCGATTCTGGCGCGGGTCCACCTCGGCGATGAGCAGAGTGCACCGGGGTCGCTGACTCACCAGGCGACGATCGTCGACCTCGAGGGCCGGCGGTACCTCGTCGATCCAGGGTTCGGCGGTGGCACTCCGGAGGCCGCCCTCGAACTCTCCGAAACCGCGGAGGCGAGGACGACCGCGCACGGCGAGCATCGTCTCGTACCGGCCGCAGCGGCACTGACTCAGCGGCTGCGCGCCGACAGCGACTGGGTGCTCCAATCACGGACCCGGGCAGACCAAGACTTCCGCACCATCTATGCATTCAGCGAGAACTCTCGACCGCAGGCGGATCTCGAACTGGCGAACTGGTTCTCCTCGACGAAACCCGGGTCCCGATTCACCGGTCCGCCGATTCTCGCGCTTCCACTTCCCGAAGGCGGCAGAGTCACACTCGAGGGACCTCGCCTGCGTCGAGTGACCGGGGGAGGGCAGCCTGATCGGCACGAAAGGACCCTTGCCGATGCCGCCGAATTCGCGAAGGTGGTCTCGACCGACTTCGGGCTCGACCTCGACAGGGAGTTCACGGACCTCGTGTGGAGCGCGACCTCCGAGGGCTGAGCATCGGCCGTTGCTGAGAATTGATGATCTCAGGTCAGGACCGGCGTGTGGTCCAGGGCCGACGTTCGCGGGCCAGGACTGGCGTCGGCGGGTCGGGTCCGGCGTTCGCGGGTCGGGTCCGACGTTCGCGGTCCAGGACCGGCGTCTGCGGGTCTAAACTGCTGTCATGTCCGAGGTGACCGCCGATG
>NZ_JAKDJU010000285.1 GCF_030453725.1 Brevibacterium picturae | reverse complement strand
CCAGCAGGTCCTGGCGGACCCTACCGACGTGATCCCGGGACCAAGAAGGTGCCGGGCTGGCTCTGGGCGCTGGCAGCGATCGCCCTGATCATCGCAGTCGGCATCGTCGGATACATTGCATGGGACGCAACCCAGGGCAAGGACGACACGGCCTCCGGAACATCCTCACAGGTGCCCTCCGACGGCGCCGACTCCGAGACCGACGGGCCGAAGAACTCGACGCCGCCTGTCGCTGTGGAATCGTTCAACTCTCCCTCCGGCAACATCTCCTGCACGATCGACTCGGAACGTGCCAGGTGTGTGATCGCTTCCTTCAACTACAAGGCCCCTGAAAAGCCCGATGACTGCCAGCTGGAGAATTGGGGAGGGGCCGTCGTGGCCAATGAGAAAGGTGCCGGCTTCTCATGCCGCGAGGCACCAGGGTCGACCGGCCCGGCCCGAGTGCTCGGCTACGGCGAATCGATCACTGCCGAGGGGATGACCTGCACATCGACCCGCGAGGGCATGACGTGCAAGTCCGATGAGAGCGGTGTCGGCTTCACCATGCGACGTGCCTCGGTCGATTTCCTCGACTAGGGCCGACAGCGCGTCTTGCCGGTGCGGACCGCAGGCGGGCCACCTCGGCGAGATCAAGACCACTGTCTTAGGATTTGGACAGGTGTGGGACGGATGAGGCAACCGGGGCTATGTTGAATGTGTGGCTCACAGGTTGCTCCTCCTTCCTTGCCGCGACGAGTCCTGATCGGACAGCACGCTCGTCGCGGAGTTTTTCCTATGCTGAAGAAGCACACGATCAACGATTGAGGAACTATGAAACTGCAGAAGCCGACCCCCATGCCATTCGGCAAATACAAGTCCTTCCAGGACCGCATCGCCCTCGATATGCGGGACCGCACATGGCCGGACAACCTGATCCGGAAGGCTCCGCGCTGGCTGAGCACCGATCTGCGCGACGGCAACCAGGCGCTCATCGATCCGATGACACCCGAGCGCAAGCGCAAGATGTTCGACCTCCTCGTCAGGCTCGGCTTCAAGGAGATCGAGGTCGGATTCCCCGCAGCCAGCCAGGTCGATTTCGACTTCGTGCGCGAGATCATCGAACAGGACGCCATCCCCGACGATGTGCGCATCTCGGTGCTCACCCAGGCCCGTGAGGACCTCATCGAACGCACCGTCGAATCCCTCGTCGGCGCGCAGAAGCCGACCGTCCACCTCTACAACGCGACCGCACCGGTCTTCCGCAAGGTGGTGTTCGGCTTCGACGGCGAAGGCTTCGACGAGACCCGCGACATCGCCACTCGCGGCACCCAGGCGGTCATGAAGCACGCCGAGTCGCTCCTCGGCGACGCGGACTTCGGATACCAGTACTCACCCGAGATCTTCGTCGACACCGAACCCGAGTTCGCTCTCGACATCGTCGGCAACGTCCTCGACATGTGGCAGCCGGCCTCCGGGCGCGAGACGGTCGTCAACCTGCCCGCCACGGTCGAGCGCGGCACCCCGAACACCTACGCCGACCAGATCGAATGGTTCTGCCGGAACATGCCCTACCGCGACGAGGTGGCTGTGTCCCTGCACCCCCACAATGATCGCGGCACCGGTGTCGCCGCGGCGGAGATGGGCATCATGGCAGGTGCCGATAGGATCGAAGGCTGCCTCTTCGGCAACGGCGAACGGACCGGAAACCTCGACCTCGTGACCGTGGCCCTGAACCTCTACACGCAGGGCGTCGACCCCGAGCTCGACTTCTCGAATATCGACGAGGTCATCCACACCGTCACCGAATGCAACCAGATCGGTGTCCACGAGCGACACCCCTACGGCGGCGACCTCGTCTTCACCTCGTTCTCCGGGTCCCACCAGGACGCCATCAACAAGGCCTTCGCCGATCGTGAGAAGCGGGCGAACGACCAGGGTGTGCCCGTCGACCTGATGGAGTGGGACATGCCCTACCTGCCTGTCGATCCCAAGGATCTGGGCCGCTCCTATGAGGCGATCATCCGGGTGAACTCCCAATCCGGCAAGGGTGGAGTCACCTATCTGCTCAAGAGCGAGTACGGTCTGGATCTGCCGCGCAGGATGCAGGTCGAGTTCTCCCGTGCCGTCCAGGCACACACCGAAGGTGGGGGAGAGGTCTCCGCCGAGGAGATACGCCGCATCTTCAACTACGAGTACCTGCCCAGCGACGATCCGGACACTACCTGGGGCCGATTCCAGATCGTGGGACTGCGCACCGACTCCGGCACGGTCGACGACTCGGGAACATCGGAGCGCGTCGAGGTCGATCTCATCGTCGACGGCCAGGAGCGCAGCTACGAAGGTCGCGGCAAGGGGCCGATCGATGCGCTGGTGAAGGTGCTCATCGACAACTTCGATGTCGATGTCCGTCTCCAGGACTACACCGAGCACGCCATCGGCTCGGGCGCCGACACCATGGCCGCGGCCTACGTCGAGCTCGCAGTCGAAGACCGCGTGGTCTGGGGTGCGGGACTGCACTCCAACATCACGAAGGCCTCACTCAAGGCCGTCGTCTCGGCGGTCAACCGTGCCGCCCGCGATCGAGATGGAGAGCGCGA